>JAOUPA010000193.1 GCA_029880105.1 Gammaproteobacteria bacterium | reverse complement strand
GCCATATCGGCGAGCACAAAGGCATCACTGCGCAGTTGTTCAAGATAGCTTTGTGCATTGTGCAGCGACAGCGGTGCATTGGCGTGGAAGCGATGACCATAAGTCTCACGCGCACTCTTCACGCCAAGAATTTCTGCGTCGATCACATCTGAGCCATGCAGCAGCACCAGCCAGTGCACCGGGCGGACAAACTCGGCATCGCTATCGCCCCAGCGCATACGCTTGGGTATCGGCAGTTTTGCCAGCGACTGGTCGACAATGGCCTGCAATAACTCCGCCAGTGGCTTGCCTTTTTCACTCGCCCTGAACACCAGCCATGTGCCCTTGTCGGTTTCCTGCTGTTCCAGCTCGGCGACGGTAACACCACAGGAACGGGCAAAACCTTCAACCGCTTTAGTGGGTTTGCCATCCGCATCGTAAGCCGCCTGTAAATTTGGGCCTTTGCGCTCGACGTCGCGATCCGGCTGTGAAGCGGGCACCTCTTTAATCAGCATCGCCAGGCGACGCGGTGTCGCATAAGACTGCACCTCACCGATTTCAAAACCGGCCTGCTTCAGGCCATCGACGACACCCTGGGTAAAGGCATCGGCCAGTTTTTTCAGCGCCTTTGGTGGCAGCTCTTCGGTGCCCAACTCAATCAACAGGTCTTTATTCATGCTTTAGCTCCTGTTGATGATTTACAGATCGGGAAACCCAGTGCCTCGCGTGAGTCGTAGTAGGCCTGCGCCACGGCGCGAGACAGGGTGCGCACGCGCAGGATAAAGCGCTGGCGCTCGGTCACCGAGATCGCATGACGGGCATCTAAAAGGTTAAATGTGTGCGAGGCCTTCAGCACCATTTCATAGGCTGGCAGCGGCAGGCCGAGTTCGATCAGGCGCTGGCTCTCGGCCTCGCAGGTATCGAACAGCTTGAACATGGCATCGGTATCGGCCTGCTCAAAGTTGTAGGCGGACATCTCCACTTCATTCTGGTGGAATACATCACCGTAGGTCACATCACCCTGTGGGCCGCGCGTCCAGATCAGGTCAAACACACTCTCGGCCTCCTGCAAATACATCGCCAGGCGTTCCAGTCCGTAGGTAATCTCACCAGTGACCGGGCGACACTCAAGGCCGCCGACCTGCTGGAAGTAGGTGAACTGCGTGACCTCCATACCATTGAGCCAGACTTCCCAGCCCAGGCCCCAGGCACCGAGTGTTGGCGATTCCCAGTTATCTTCAACAAAGCGGATGTCGTGCTCGAGCGGGTCAAAACCCAGCGCCTTCAACGAGCCCAGGTACAGATCCTGGATATCATCCGGTGATGGCTTCAACACCACCTGGAACTGGTAGTAGTGCTGCAGGCGATTGGGGTTTTCGCCGTAGCGGCCATCGGTCGGGCGGCGGCATGGCTGCACATAGGCCGAGCGCCACGGCTCGGGGCCGATTGCACGCAGAAAGGTCGCGGGGTGGAATGTGCCCGCGCCAACCTCGAGGTCGAGCGGCTGCAGGATGGCACAGCCCTGTTTTTGCCAGTAATCCTGAACCGCAAAGATCAGGCCCTGAAATGTCGAAACGTCGTAACTCATTAAAAAATCTACTTTATTGGTGACGCGCAAGTATAACCCAAGAACCACGCCTGAACGAGACTGGCGGGCACTTTGTCGCTCGATTTTGTTAGAATAGCACTCCTTTTTACTATCGTTGTACTATCTGAATGAGCTCACCCCGCAAAGCCGTCGCCCTGATTTCCGGCGGACTCGACTCCCTGCTCGCTGCCAGACTGATGCTTGAACAGGGCATTCACGTCGAGGGCATCAATTTCTACACCGGCTTCTGCGTTGAGGGCCACACCCACGCCATCCGCAAGAAAGACAGGAAAAAACCCAAGCGTAACAACGCCTTATGGAGTGCCGAACAGCTCGGCATCAAGCTGCACATTCTCGACATTATCGACGAATACAAGGACGTGGTGATCAACCCGAAACACGGCTACGGCGCCAATATGAACCCCTGCCTGGACTGCAAGATCTTCATGCTCAACAAGGCCAAGCAGTGGATGGAGGAGCACGGCTTCGACTTCATTATCACCGGCGAGGTCATCGGCCAGCGCCCTATGTCGCAGCGCAAGGACCTGCTACCCGTGGTCGTCAGGGAGTCCGGCGTCGGCGACAGACTGCTGCGCCCACTGTGCGCGAAAAATCTCGCCCCAACCCTGCCTGAACGCGAGGGCTGGGTCGACCGCGAAAAGCTGCTCAACTTTTCCGGCCGCAACCGCAAACCACAGATGGCACTGGCCAAACAGTTCGGCTTCGAGGACTACGCCTCGCCCGCCGGTGGCTGCTGCTTCCTCACCGACGAAAACTACTCACGTAAACTCGTCGACCTGTGGCAGGCGCGCAACAAAAAGGAATACGAACTCGACGACATCATGCTGCTCAAGGTCGGCCGCCACATTCGCCCACAACCGCACTACAAACTCATCGTCAGCCGTGAAGACGGCGAGAATCGGTTCCTCCACGGTTACCGCAACCAGTTCTCGACCATCGAGATCAAGAGCCACGGCGGTCCGCTGACGCTGGTCGACGGCACGCTCAGCGACAAGGACTTCAAACAGGCCGCAAGCATTGCTGCACGCTTTAGCCAGGGCCGTGATGCCGATAACGTCAACGTACTCATCACCCCGCTCGACGGCGAAGCCTACTCACTCGACATCAAGCCGATGCCGACAGCAGAAATAAAACAGGAATGGCATGTCTGAATACACACTCGATGCGCGCAATAGTTTATGCCCGATGCCGGTCATCAAGACCCAGAACCGGGTCAACGAACTCCATCCCGGTGACACCCTCACCGTCACCTGCACCGACCCCGGTGCGCTGAATGACATCCCGGCATGGTGCCGGATTAACGGGCATGAGGTTATCGAGACGCGCGAGGCCGGTAACGAAGTCATTATCACAATCAGGGTCTGCGGCTAAAAGCACTGCTGTTTTACACCTTGCCTTTTTGGCGCATCACCATCTAAACTCCTGAAAAAGCACAGGTAACAAGGAGGAAAATAATGCTGCATAGTCCTGGAAATTATTACATCAGGAAATCTAAACCCCTGACACCTCTGAAATTAGTAATGACCGGAAATAACGTACTATACGGATTCCGTATATCTCAATATTCCGGTATCCGTCTAACATACTGTTAGCTCCAGAGGAATAATATGGAAGCAAATGTAAGTATTACGTATCAAAACAAACGCCTGATTGCATCCGGCACATTTTTTACATTTGGAGAGGGCGAAACAACGCTTCTCCTTGAGTACAAAAACGATTACATCAAGTTTGTCTTTGATATATTGAATGATGAATCTGAGCACAAGAATGTCATTAGCAGCCGCGTTGTGCTACCAGACACGCTGAGAGTTACCATTCAAAATTACCGCATGGTTATGGGTAATGCCGTAGTTGGGCCTACAGAACTAGGAGAAATGGCAGGCACGAGTGTATTCATGCTTCTCTCCGTGCGTGGTGCGAAGTCGGATGGTTCGAAGGGAATTACTTACTCAATCTATGTCCAGGAGGGTAAGTAATGGCTCAACTAGATGTTAAGGCAACTATTACCGCTCCTGATGAAATTCAGATACCGCTCGTGAG
>JAOUPA010000192.1 GCA_029880105.1 Gammaproteobacteria bacterium | reverse complement strand
CTCGGCGTAACCTCGTATAGCAACGCCTACAAGTACATTGAAGAGAAGGCCGACCTGGTGATTTTTCTTGGCGCGGCCTTTAACGAGCGCACCAGTTATATCTGGGACAGGAAACTCCTGCAGGGCAAGAAAATTATCCAGATCGACAGTGATTACACGCAACTGGAAAAAGTCTTCAAGGCCGACATCGCAATTCAGGGTGATATCAGGGAGGTGCTGACCGCCCTGCTCAACAATATTAAAAATCACCCGGACAGTAACCTGAAAAAAGAATACCTGCCGATTACCGAAAACGGCAAACAGGAAAGCAACTGCGCGGTTTTCAAATCAACCTTTTCACTGGTAGAAAAACTTTTCCTGAAGATGGAAGAACACTTTGCAGAAAATATCACGGTGTTCGATGACAACATCATTTTTGCGCAGAATTTTTTCAATGTCGCCAGCAACAACCGCTACTACCCTAACTCAGGTGTATCTTCCTTAGGGCATGCAATACCCGCTGCCATCGGCGCGCAGTTTGCTGACAGGAAAACCACCTTTGCCGTGCTTGGTGATGGTGGCTTCCAGATGTGCTGCATGGAGATCATGACCGCGGTGAATTACAGCATTCCGCTTAATATCGTCATGTTCAATAATTCGACCATGGGGCTAATACGAAAAAACCAGTTCCAGCAATATCATGAGCGCTTCATTAACTGTGACTTTATCAATCCTGACTACCAGGCACTGGCACAGTCCTTCGGCATCAATCACCAGCGTGTAGAAAATGAAGACGATCTCAACAGGCTGTTTGAGTCGACCGATTTTTCCAGCTCGATCAATCTTATCGAGGTAATGATCGACAAAGATGCCTTCCCGAATTATTCATCACGACGATAACAACCTTCGCTGAATGGCAACAGCAAATCAGTCATCACTCAATTACTTTTTTGGTCGCTATTCAGATAACGGCGAACTGGCTGCAATAAAGGCCCAGCTTGACCAGACCAGCAAACCCAGTGAGCTCATTGATATCTACCATGAAACCATTCCTGTTATTGAAAAAATAATCTGGACTGACGTGCCTGATGACAGCGCCGTGGAAAATTACCAGCGGGTATTTCAGGAACTGGAATCACTAATACAGGAGTGCAATACAACGCATAGAGATGACAGGCATAAATTCTACATTGTTATCCCCGTGGCCGACCGCCCGATACATTTACAGCAATGCCTTGGCAGCCTGCTAGATCTCTGCAAGATCTATCAGTACGGCGGCAAGATTAATCATCAATACCAGAAGGTTGCCGTGATCGTTGCTGATGATTCTGAAAAAGCAGCCTGCATAGAACAGCACAAAAAAATCTGTGCGCAATTTTCCAGTGATGGCCTGCATGCCGAATATTTCGGCATAGATGAGCAAATCCAGCAGATTAAAAAACTGGGTGAGGGCGCCTCCGACCTACAGAATATTCTTGGCCACTTTGCCTTGCAACAGGATGCAGCCTGCTTCTCACACAAGGGCGCAGCAATTACCCGTAACATCACCTACTTACGGCTAAATGAGATTGCAAATAATACTACTGAAAAAATTATTTTTTATTTTATTGATAGCGACCAGGAATTCGGATAAAAATTGCTACCGATAATGGACAAAAAGATATTTACGCGATCAACTACTTCTATTATCTCAATGAAATATTTAACCACGACAAGATCAGCGTACTTACCGGCAAGGTCGTTGGTGACCCGCCCGTGTCACCGGCGGTAATGGCCGGTAATTTCCAGAATGATGTTATCGATTTCCTGCAACAGATTGCCGGCGATGCACCGGGAGCTAATTGTCATTTTCACGGCAGGACCCAGACCAGCGACGATGCCGCCTACCACGACATGGCCGATCTGTTTGGTTTCAAAAAATCTACCCAGGCCTTCCAGTACACCTGTACGTTGCACGGTGAGCACAACCACCTTGACTGCTTTAATGACTTTGCCGACAAGCTGAACCACTTCTTCGATGGCGAACACCCGACCCGTGTCACCTATTTTGATTATAGTGGCCCACTTACTGACACCATTCCGGCCAGAACCATTTATACCGGCAACTATGCCTTCAAGCCTGAGTGCCTAAGATATTTCATTTCCTTCGCAACCTTGAAGCTGCGCATGGCAGGCCCGGTACTGGGCAGGATTATCAAGTCAGAAATCGGCGGGCAATTTGTCTCTGCCAATTTACCGATGCTGCACAAGCGCACCACCGATGAAACCGGCGAGTCTGAATTCAGGCCGGGCGTAAATCGTGAACAGGAAATTATCGACCTATCCGATGAGTTTGAACGCCAGTTCTTTGGCGATGTGATGTTATTCACCGTCGAAAAACTGGCTCAGCGAGATGGCACGAACAAATTACTTAATCAGCACACCATTGAGACTACATTAGTAGAGATAGAACAGCAGCTACACCGGCTCTATGAAAGCAAGCATCAGCAGATCATGGAAAAACTGGAAATACTCAAAACCGTTTTTAATGACCAACGATGCTGGTGGAATAACAGCCCTGACAATACACAGGCCAGTGAGAAGATTCAACGCTTTATAAACAACATCAACCACAACTTTGGCGCAGACTCACAGGGGTACAGCCTGATAAACTCTGAGACCAATCAGAGAAAACGACATGATGAAATTTTGCAGGCCATTATGAATTACCAACAGGACCGAGCCAGATGGGAGGCACTGCTGCCATGAATATTTTCATCCTCAACACCGGTCGCTGTGGCTCGACCACCTTTATCAAGGCCTGCCAGCATATCAGCAACTATTCTGCAGCCCATGAATCGCGCTGCACGCTAACTGGTGAGCAACGCCTGGCCTACCCGGAAAATCATATCGAGGCGGACAATCGCCTGTCCTGGCTATTGGGAAGGCTCGACCGGGTTTATGGTGACGATGCCTTTTATGTTCACCTGAGTCGCGAGAAAAATAAAACTGCGGAGAGTTTTGCTCGGCGCAGCGACTTCGGCATTATGAAGGCCTATCGTGAAGGCATACTGATGCAGGAGTCGCAAAATAATTCTGAACTGGCGATGGCGCAGGACTATATCGAAACCGTGGAAAGCAATATTGCATTGTTCCTGAAGGACAAAACGCAAACGATGCAATTTACCCTGGAGAATGCCGAAGCAGATTTCAAACAGTTCTGGAAAAGTATTAATGCCGAAGGCGACCTCGAGGCCGCACTTACCGAGTGGCAGACCAACTACAACGCTAGTTAAAATCTTCAGCGTTTTATAAAAACTGTCATTCTGAGTGCAACGAAGAATCTTGTGCTCTGTTACTTATTTACAGCAGATGCTTCACTGCGTTCAGGATGACATAAAAAGGTTTCCTTGTTATGTCACACTGTATTTATCAGAGTCACCTGCCTTTATTTATCTTTAGCACCGAGCAACCGCGCTCGAAATCGTGATATGCATGCTGTAGCCCCGGATACTCTATTAACCACTGCGCGACCAGTTCCCTTTCATCATCTCTCGCAGCATCATCCAGAAATACACTACAGCTCTCTGACAGGCGATCAAACAATAGCGGTAATGAAGGATAGCGTGAATTTTTCTGGAGAAAACCCGGCGGGCCGTCGATGACCAGTATATCAATCGGCACGTCTGGCAATGAATCCAGGCTAT
>JAOUPA010000083.1 GCA_029880105.1 Gammaproteobacteria bacterium | reverse complement strand
GCTTCAATGGCATTGGTTTCGCCATTCCAATTGATCTGGCCATCAGCGTACTGGAACAGATCATCAGGCACGGCTACGTGGTACGAGGCTGGCTGGGTGTTGGCGGTCAGGCCTTAACACCACTAATTCTTGAAAAACTGGGGCTGGCGAACATCGCCGGCATTCTGGTGACTGATGTGGATTCTGGTGGCCCCGGTGACAGTGCCGGCCTCAAAGCAGGTGACATTATCACCCATATCAATGGGCAACCAATTACCTCAGCACAGGACATACTCAATATTGTCGCCGCTGGTCGGCCAGGTGATAAGTTTGAAATAGCTGGGTTACGACAGAGAGAAAGCTTCAAACTCGATGCAATACTGGGGCAGCGCCCCCTGGTCAGCCAATAACAGGCCGACCAGAATGCCGCTGCGATTAGCGATGACTAGACTAGCGCTTTTTTCAGTGCTGTAAGAAAAGCGGTGTTTTCTTCAGACTTACCGACTGTCACACGCAGGCAGTTTTTTAGCGGCCCCGCCTGGGCATTCATATTTTTGATCAGCACGCCGTCATTACGAATCGAATCGAAGACCTCGGCTGCATCCTGTTTCACTAATCGAAACAGAATAAAATTTGCCCTGCTTGGAAAAACCTGCACCGCCGGCATCGCCGCCAGTGCCAGCAACATTGATTCACGCTCCGCACGAATCAACGCTGCCTGTTCATCAAGTACAGCTACATGGTCGAGTGCGGTAAATGCCGCCTGCTGGGTCAATACATTAATGTTATACGGCAGGCGTACCTTATCGATTTGCTGAATCAGTACAGGCGAACCTGCAAGCATTCCCAGGCGCAACCCCGCCAATCCCATCTTGGAAACCGTACGCATCACCAGCAACTGCTCATAATCAGCCAGTTTTGGCATAAAGCTAGACTGTGCAAACGGGTGATAGGCCTCATCAACTACCACCAGCCCCGGTGCTATATTTAGAATTTCTTCAATATCCGACTCAGAAAATAGATTCCCTGTCGGGTTATTCGGGTAGGCAATAAAAATAATCGCCGGCTGGTGCTGCTTGATAGCTGCCCGTGTCGCCGTCATGTCCAGATTAAATCCCTCATCCAGTGGCACGCCAACATACTGCATACCAACAAACTCTGCAATCATTCGGTACATGACAAAGCCGGGGTCGAACGACAGGATACAGCGATCCTTACCACTAACCACCATCGCCAGCATCTGGATTAGCTCATCCGAACCATTACCCAGTACCGTCGCTGCACCCTCTGGCACGCTCATCACCTGCGCCAGCTTTTTACGCAACTGCGCTGCTGAAGGGTCGGGATAGCGGTTGACCTCAGCACTCGCCAGCACCTCCGACCAGTGCCCTGTCAACTCGTCCAGCGTGTATGGGTTTTCCATCGCATCCAGCTTGGTCAAGCCACTGGCATCAGCGACATGATAGGCGCTCAGCTCACGAATCTCGGGACGTATCCATTTCAACACTTTGTCTGTCACAGCGACACTCTATTAGTTATCAAATAAAAGTCAGATGGTATCAAACCCCGGCGCACAAAAAAATTTATTTTCAGGGGTTGGAATCGATAAAAGCACCCATAAATAGTAACCACGAACAACGAACAACTTTCACGAGGTGAACGATATGAGCTTAGTAAGACACAATCCATGGAGCCTATTTGACCAGCTCAGCCGTGAACTGAGCAATCAGACAACAGGTTATGGTAGTGAAGATGATGCCAATGTAGCAACAGCAAGCTGGGCGCCTTCCGTTGATATTACCGAAGATGAGAACAGCTTTAAACTACTGGCCGACATTCCCGGTGTAAACCCCGATGACATCGAAGTATCAATGGATAGCGGGGTGCTTACCATCAAGGGTGAACGCAAGACCGAAGAAAAGACCGAAAAGGAAAATTTCCGTCGCGTCGAGCGCCAGTACGGTATGTTCTACCGCCGCTTTACCCTGCCTGAAACAGCCAATGCCGACAAGATTGAAGCACACTCAGAGCACGGTGTGCTGAAAATCACCATTCCAAAACAGGAAGTCGCACAGGCACGACGCATTAGCGTTAAACACTAACAACTCCCTACTCTCCTAGAGTACGTTGACCCGCCATCTGGCGGGTCTTTTTTTGATCAACAACGGTATAATCTATTCAGACTTCAATAATAATTAACAGGTAAGACATTATGAGTGGTGGATGGGGCTGCCCACACGAGTTCGATAGCAAGTGTCAGAAAGTCGAGAACAGAAAATGCGACCCTGGAATGAAGGGCTGCGTGCTTGCAGGCAAGTTTATTTTTAGTGATAACAGCAAGAATACGGCTGCGGCAAAAAAGAAGAAGTTAAAATAAATTAAATGACTTATTTTTTGATTCTATATTCTGCCGAACGCGCATGCGCCACCAGGCCTTCGCCATGTGCTAACACGGAAGCACACTTGCCGAGTTCAGACGCACCCGCTGCTGAACAACCAATCAGGCTAGAGCGTTTCTGAAAGTCATAAACACCCAGTGGTGATGAGAAACGTGCGGTGCCCGATGTTGGTAATACATGGTTCGGCCCTGCACAGTAATCACCCAGCGCCTCGGCGGTATAACGCCCCATAAAGATAGCGCCGGCATGGCGGATTTTTTCTGCCCACTGCCCGGCATCATCCATGGACAACTCAAGATGTTCAGGCGCAATGTGGTTAGCGACTTCAATTGCCTGCGCCATATTGCCAGTAGAGATAAAAGCAGCACGATTTTTTAATGAGGTCTCAATAATTTCCCTGCGTGGCATCTCGAGCAACAGTTTTTCAATACTGGCTTTAACAGCCTCAAGAAAATCAGCATCAGGACTAACCAGTATAGACTGTGCTTCTTCATCGTGCTCGGCCTGAGAGAACAGATCCATGGCGATCCAGTCAGGATCTGTTTTACCGTCGCAGACCACCAGAATTTCAGAAGGGCCAGCAATCATATCGATACCGACGATACCGTAAACCATGCGCTTGGCTGTCGCAACATAACTGTTACCGGGACCGGTAATAATATCTACTTTTGGAATAGTTTCAGTACCATAAGCCAGTGCTGCCACCGCCTGTGCACCACCAACCGTAAAGACACGATCAACACCTGAGATAGCCGCTGCTGCCAAAACTAGGTCATTTCTCTCACCACCCGGTGTCGGCACTACCATAATCAGCTCGGGTACTTCGGCCACCTTGGCGGGAATCGCATTCATCAACACCGATGAAGGATAAGCCGCTTTGCCTCCAGGCACATATAGCCCGGCGCGATCCATCGGTGTAATTTTCTGGCCGAGCACGGTACCATCGGCTTCGGTGTATGACCAGGAATCCATTTTCTGATGCTGCGCATAAGCGCGTACACGCTCAGCCGCCAGTTCCAGAGCCTCACGCTGCTTCGGATCAATCGCAGCCAGCGACTTATGCAAATCGTCTTTGCTTAACTCAAGCTGCGCAGCCGAAGTGACTTCGAGTCGATCAAATTTTTGCGTGTATTCAAGCAGTGCTACATCCCCGCGTTTTTTAACGTCAGCAAGGATATCGTTGACAACAACAACCACACCAGTATCGGTGGACTGATCCCAGGCCAGAACCTCATCGAGCCTACCCCAGAAGCCTGTATCATTAATATTGAGTTGACGAATCTCAGGCATTTTTTTCTACCGCTGCTATAATTTTTGCAATGATATCGCTAATTTTTGCGTGTTTCATTTTCATTGCTGCCTTGTTCACAACCAGACGCGAGCTAATATCCGCGATGTGATCAATCGGCTTCAAACCATTAGCCTTCAGCGTATTACCTGTATCAACCACATCGACAATTAAATCGGCGAGTCCGACAATCGGGCCCAGTTCCATAGAACCATAGAGCTTGATCACTTCTACCTGTTCACCACGTGACTCAAAAAAACGTTTAGCTACATTGGTAAACTTGGTGGCAACGCGCAAACGACCATTATTGTTTTTGGCACTGGTATCCGCATCAACCAGACCAGCGGTCATCAATTTGCATTTAGCAATTTTCAAATCCACCGGTTCATATAAACCTTCGGCACCGTGCTCCATCAGCACATCTTTACCGGCAACGCCAATATCAGCGGCGCCGAACTGCACATAAGTAGGCACATCGGTGGCACGAATAATCACCAGCTTGACGTCATCCTGATTGGTATCAAGAATTAGCTTGCGACTTTTTTCAGGATCTTCTGCAGGAATAATATTGGCTGCCTCCAGCAGGGGAAGTGTTTCTTTGTAGATACGGCCTTTCGATAAAGCAATAGTGATCATAATTTTTTAAATATTTTATTCAGGAATCAGGCAGGTATTCTTTGAATAGCCGCACCCAGCAGAGCTAATTTTTCTTCGATTATTTCGTAACCACGA
The DNA here is from genome assembly GCA_029880105.1 of Gammaproteobacteria bacterium. GTDB lineage: Bacteria > Pseudomonadota > Gammaproteobacteria > SZUA-229 > SZUA-229 > LH-M37. Next base: position 3,931 of record JAOUPA010000083.1, on the reverse strand, counting down.
TCGATATGATAAATTCGTTGGACCTCAGTTTCACCTTCTGCAACCAGGCCAGCCATAATCAAACTAGCCGATGCACGCAAATCAGTCGCCATAACAGGTGCAGCGGTTAATTTATCTACACCTCGTATGATGGCGGTATTACCTTCCACTTCGATATCTGCACCCATACGCTGTAGCTCCTGCACGTGCATAAATCGATTTTCAAATACCGTTTCGACAATAGTAGCGGTGCCATCAGCAATGGCATTCAACGCAGCAAACTGCGCCTGCATATCAGTCGGAAAAGCCGGATAAGGTGCCGTACGCACATTCACTGATTTAGGTCGCCTGCCATGCATATCCAGCGAAATCCAGTTTTCACCAACCTCAACATCAGCACCCGCTTCACGTAATTTATCAATCACAGCATCGAGCAGACCGGGCGCTGTATCTTTGACCATGATCCTACCGCCAGTAATGGCCGCCGCCACCAGATAGGTACCAGTTTCAATTCGGTCGGGCAATACACGATAACGTGTACCGTGTAATTTCTCGACACCTGTGATGGTAATTTTATCAGTACCCGCACCTTCAATTTTTGCGCCCATGGCAATCAGGAAATTCGCCAGGTCGACAACCTCCGGTTCACGTGCCGCATTCTCAATAACGGTTGTGCCTTCTGCCAGGGTAGCTGCCATCATCAGGTTTTCTGTACCAGTTACGGTGACCATATCCATAACCAGTCGCGCACCCTTCAGACGCTCACACCTCGCATGGATATAACCATTTTTTACTTCAATGTTCGCGCCCATATCCTGCAGGCCTTTGATATGAAGATTGACCGGACGCGAGCCGATCGCACAACCGCCTGGCAGCGAAACATCGGCCTGACCAAAACGTGCCAACAGGGGACCGAGCACCAGTATCGACGAACGCATGGTTTTTACCAGCTCGTAAGGTGCTGTATAGGTCTCAATCGTCGAGCTATCCACCTCAATACTCAGCTTCTCATCGATAACAACATGTACACCCATAGCACCCAGCAGCTCCACAGTGGTCGTTACGTCGTGCAGGTGAGGCACGTTTTCAACAATAGCCGTACCCTCTGCCAGCAACGTGCCGGCCAAAATTGGCAACACCGCATTCTTGGCACCAGAAATTCTTACCTGGCCATCGAGCTTTACGCCGCCCTGTATTAATAATTTATTCATCAAAATAAAATCCTAGGAATTCGACTGGGGGCTCAAAAAGGTTCCCAGTTCATCATCTATGCCATAGGCGGCCGCAACAATACGTATTTGCTCAGGCAGGTTTTCAAAGTTAATCGGTTTATTTTTTAATTTCATCGCACGCGCCATTTCGAGTAAAAAGCCCAGGCCAGCACTATTACTATCCGTCACCTCTGCGAGATTTACACTCACCTTATCCAGTTTATTGAATAACGGCTCAACTTGCTGCATTAGTACCGGCACAGTTTCAAAATCGAGCACACCACTCACATTGATACCCCCATTAACCATGGATACCTCTGCGCGTAATGTTGTTGTAACCGCCATAGTCATGTGCTCTGCTGCGCAGCTTCGCTATTGTTGGTTTCAGGCGCTTCTGGTTTTTCTGCAACATTGGCGTTCTTTTCCTGCAGCATTTTCAGTATCGCCTCTATACCGCCTTTGCGCATTTCCTGCGCAAACGTACCGCGGTAATTCGTCACCAGACTGACACCATCTATTTTAATGTCATAGACTTTCCATTCGTTATCTTTCATGCGCAGGCTGTAATCAACAGGAATGGTAGGACCACCCGACTGTAGCACTTCAGACTTTACGGTCACCTTGTCCTCATCGGCTTTTACCGTTAATGGGAAGAAGTTAATGGTCTGATCACTGAACTCCTGCAATGATTTGCTGTAGGTCCGAACCAGCAAAGTGCGGAACTGGTCAACAAACTCAATCTTTTGTTCATTGCTGGCCTTTCTCCAGTTTTTACCCAGGGCCAGCTTGGCCAGGGTGACATCATCAAGATGCGGGAGAATATATTCATCGACGATCCTATAAACAATCGTTGGATCGGCATCTATGGCTTCGCGTTTTTCTTTTAATACCTTGATAACATCATCCGAGGTGCGCTTGAGCATATCCACGGGTGATTCAATTTCAGCAGCCATAACGCTGGCGCTGATTAGCAGCGCAGAAACCATAAGCCCATTTATCATTTTTTTAAAATGTAATTTAACCATTCACTCTCTCCTTTACATCAAAGGAATTATTCATCGGCTTTACTGTAGAGGAACTGACCGATGATTTGTTCCAGAACCAACGCAGATTGTGTAATGTCAATTTCCGACCCCTGAATCAAAAACTCTTCTTCAGCACCCGGCTCCAGACCAATATATTGCTCACCCAGCAGCCCCGATGTCAGGATACTGGCAGAAGTATCTATGGGAAACACTTTATATTGGGGATCAATCGACATCGTGACCAGGGCCTCATAACCTTCGGTATCGTACTGGATATCCGTCACCCGACCAACACGCACACCACTGGCAGATACTGGTGAACGCACCTTGAGGCCACCGATATTATCAAATCGTGCCTTAATCTTATAACCCTCATCACCACCGTAGCTCGCGAGATTACTCACAGACATCGCCAGCATAAATAACGCTGCCATGCCCGCTGCTACAAACAAACCGACCATCAGTTCCAGTGTACGTGAATTTTTCATAACAATGCCTCCAAAATCTCCAGTCTCTACCTGCCCTTATTTGCCGAACATCAGCGCAGTCAGTACAAAATCCAGCGCCAGGATTGCCAGCGAGCTGTAAACCACGGTTCGGGTTGTTGCCTGCCCCAGACCTTCAGAGGTCGGTACACAATCATAACCCTCAAACACCGCTATCCAGGCGACCACAAAACCAAACACCAGACTCTTGATCATGCCATTACCCAGATCCTCATATAGCTCGACCTTGGCCTGCGCCTGTGACCAGAAAGCCCCTGAATCCAGCCCCAGAAGTTCAACCGCAACCAGATAACCACCGATCACACCGACTGCGCTAAATATCGCTGTCAGCATTGGCATAGAAATAATACCCGCGAGAAAACGTGGTGCCACCACTCGCTCAATCGGATTAACCGCCATCATTTCCATACCGGAGAGCTGCTCGGTAGCCTTCATCAGGCCAATTTCAGCCGTCAGCGCAGAACCGGCTCGACCCGCAAATAACAGGGCAGTTATAACCGGCCCAAGTTCACGCAACAGCGACAGCACCACCATAACGCTGACCGAGTCCTCGGCACCAAAATCAACCAGCGCATAGTAAGCCTGCAAGGCCATCACCATGCCCACAAACAGGCCGGCGACAACAATAATAATCAGCGTTTGTACACCAACGGAAAACAGCTGTTTGACCAATAGTCCGGGACGTACCAACATACCCGTCAGGCCGGCAAACACACTCATCAAAAAAACATTGGCCCGGCCAAGGCGTGCAACACTCGATAACGTAACACGACCCAGTATCTGTATACGATCAAGCAGCTGATTAACCACGTCGCCTCCCCGCTACCGCAAACAGATCATCAATCAGCGGTGGTGCCTCGTAATGGAACGGCACCGGCCCGTCAGCCAACCCTTCTATAAACTGCTGGGTCCAGTCTGACTGACTATGGTTAATTTCATCTGGCGTACCATGCTCAACCACAGTACCGGCAGAAATAATGTAGACATAATTCGCAATCGACATGGTCTCCTGCACGTCGTGGGAGACCACGATACTGCAGAGCTTCAGGGCATCATTCAAGCTCTTGATCAGCTCGACCAGCACACCCATGGATATCGGATCCTGGCCGGTAAATGGCTCATCGTACATAATCATCATTGGATCGAGCGCAATCGCCCTGGCCATAGCTACACGTCGCGCCATACCGCCTGAGAGCTCCGAGGGCATCAG
>JAOUPA010000170.1 GCA_029880105.1 Gammaproteobacteria bacterium | reverse complement strand
CGGCTGCGCCACGCAAACCCACTGCGTTCAGTTTGAGCAGCACCAGCTGGCGCACCATAATCTCATCAAGCCTGGTGTGTTCGCGAATGGGATAGGCCACGTTATCGAATACAGAAAGATCAGTCAGCAGAGCACCGCTCTGAAATAACATACCCATCCGCTTACGTAAGGCATACAGCTCACGGGTTTTCAGCTGATGAACATTCTGACCATCGACCTCAATGGTGCCGGCATCAGGGGTTAACTGGCCGCCGATGAGCTTGAGCAGGGTCGTCTTACCGGTACCGCTAGGCCCCATAATGGCAGTGACACCCGTACGCGGAATATCCATATCCACATTTTCAAAGATAACACGGTTACCTCGGCTGAATTTCAGTCCGCGAATTTTTATCAGGGTTTCACTCAAATCGTTGTCCTTGGATACGGCGACCTCGCCAGTTCACGCTTTATTCGTTGATCTAGGCGCGTATTGTATGCGCTTGAACCTGTTCGTGCACCTCTTTCTATACCTTTGCTGCAGAGACATTAAACAACGCTGGCGAGTTCGCCTATAATGGCGCCACCATTACTTATCATTGAATCAGTCATTAACATAGATAGCCTCCATGTCAGCCGATAGCCTCCTCATTAATAGCCTTGCCATCATCACTGGTTTTATTGCCCTGATATGGAGCGCTGATCGCTTTATTTTTGGCGCTGCAGCTGCTGCCAGAAACCTGAACATTTCACCGCTGATTATTGGTCTAACTATCGTTGGTTTTGGCACATCCGCGCCGGAAATGCTGGTCTCAGCCTTTGCTTCTTTAGATGGTAGCCCAGCCCTCGCCATTGGCAACGCCCTTGGCTCCAATATCACCAATATTGCACTGGTGCTCGGTGCGACGGCACTGATTATCCCGCTCAATGTTCACTCGCGTATTCTGAGAAAAGAGCTACCCCTGCTCATTGTCGCCATGCTGCTGGCCCTGGTACTGATCATTGATGGCTCCCTGGATTTTACCGATGGCATACTGCTGCTCGGTTCCCTGTTGCTGGTTATGTGGTGGATTACACACCAGGCACTAACCGAGCGCAATCACGATGCTATGGAAGACGAGTACGATGATGAAATACCCAGTAATGTGCCCATGAGAAAAGCGATTTTCTGGCTATTTGTAGGCCTGATCCTACTGATCGCCAGCTCCAAACTACTGGTCTTCGGTGCGGTCAATATTGCTACCGCTATGGGCATCAGCGAACTGGTCATTGGCCTGACCATTATTGCCATTGGCACCAGCCTGCCCGAACTGGCGGCAACCATTGCGGGTGCGATGAAAAATGAGCACGATATCGCCATTGGTAACATTGTTGGCTCAAACCTGTTCAACATACTCGGCGTCATGGCAATACCCGGCATACTGGCTCCAGGCACTCTGGCTGAAGGCGTACTGGGGCGGGACATACCTGTAGTCTTTACCCTGACTATGGCTGTGTTTATCATGTCCTATGGTTTTAAAGGCCCCGGACGCATTAACCGCATCGAAGGTGGCATACTTTTGGCGTCATTTTTCGCTTATCAGGTTCTGCTTTATTTTACTGCGATAAAGTAAAAAACATTAAAAATATATATAAAACAACCAGTTAGACAGAAAATAAATAATTATGTCATCAACAGCCTCACAGAATGCAGACTTCAAAAAACTCGGTCTTGCCGTCATCGACACCGAGCTGGCAGCGGTCAGCGCGCTAAAATCACGTATCGACGATAATTTCAGCATGGCCTGCAAACTCATGCTCAGCTGTGAAGGCCGTATCGTGGTAACCGGCATGGGTAAATCGGGACACATTGGCGGAAAAATTGCTGCAACACTGGCCAGCACCGGCAGCCCGGCCTTTTTCGTCCACCCCGGCGAGGCCAGCCACGGTGATCTCGGCATGATTACCCCAAAAGACGTGGTTATTGCCCTGTCCAACTCGGGCAATACTTCAGAAATTCTGACCATCATTCCGATCATCAAGCGCTTCGGCGTGCCCCTGATCAGCATGACCGGCAATGCCCGTTCACCGCTGGCCACCGAGGCCGATGTCAACCTGGATGTCAGCGTCGCTCAGGAGGCATGCCCGCATGGCCTGGCACCAACCTCAAGTACCACGGTTTCGCTGGTCATGGGTGATGCGCTCGCGGTTGCCCTACTACAGGCACGTGGCTTTACCCCAGAGGATTTCGCCCTGTCACACCCGGGCGGCACCCTGGGTCGCCGCCTGCTCTGTCACGTCAGTGACATCATGCACAAGGGCGACAAAATCCCGAGAGTCAACAAACAGGCTACCGTTTCAACAGCACTGCTGGAAATGAGTCGCAAGGGCCTGGGAATGACCGCCGTCGTCGATACCAATGATCGACTACTGGGCATCTTTACCGACGGTGATCTGCGCCGTACGCTGGACAAGAATATCGACATCCACATCACGCCCATAGAAGAAGTCATGACTGTCAACTGTAAAACAGCCAATAAGCACGATCTGGCTGCAGAGACCCTCAAACTCATGGATGACTTCAACATCAACGGCGTTATGGTGGTTGACGAAAATAACACACTCATCGGTGCGCTCAATATGCATGATCTTTTACGTGCCGGCGTGGTCTGAGTAGCAACAATCAATCAGGAGCACCTCGTGCAGGACATTATCGAAAAAGCAAAAAACATCAAACTGGTCATTTTTGACGTCGACGGCGTCATGACCGACAGCAGCCTGTTCATTGACGATGACGGACAGGAATACAAGGCATTCAACTCCAAGGACGGCCATGGCATGCGCATGCTACAGGAGTGTGGCGTCAAAGAGGCGATTATCACCGGGCGAAAATCCAATGTAGTCAAACACCGTATGACAGACCTCGGTATCGGGCTGGTCTATCAAGGCTATCGCGATAAAACCCCCGCCTTCGAAGACCTGATGAAAGAAGTCGACCTGTCCCTTGATCAGGTCGCTTATGTTGGTGATGATGTGGTCGACCTGCCGGTGATGTCACGCGTTGGTTTTGCCATCGCAGTGCAGGATGCACACCCCTTCGTGAAACAGCACTCACACTGGATTACCCCCAGAAACGGTGGCCGTGGTGCAGTCAGGGATGTCTGTGAATTCATTCTTGAAGCACAGGGAACACTGGGCGACAAGCTTGAGTCCTATCTCTACACTACGAAATAGCCAGCAGAGCCTGCTTTTGTGAAACGCCTGTTTACCCTGTCTATCATTATTGCCGCCCTGATTTTCTGGGGCTCGCAGGTATGGGAAAAGCAGAAGATCATCAGTACGCTGGAAAGTAGCGATCCGCACTATATCGATGTCTTTATCAACGATTTCACCATCACCGCCATGAATGAAGCCGGCGAACCCAGTTACACCCTGCGCGCCAGACGCATGGAGCACTATAACGACAATCAATATGCCCGGCTCGACCAGCCGTTTATCGAGTTCAGACAAAAAGACCAGCACTGGCTGATCAGTGCCAGAAACGGTGAAATCGACGATGACAGCCAGCTAATAACACTACGTGACGACGTCGTGCTACAACAACAGGGCAAAGAAAATCCAATTCGCCTGGAAACCCAGCATCTGGAAATCGACACACGTGCACAGCTGGCGAAAAGCACGGAAACAGTGAGCATTATTCAAAAGGAATTTAATCTAAAATCTGAAGGTATGATTCTGGACAATGCGACAGGGCAACTCGAATTACTCAGGGAAGTAGAGGGCAATTATGTTCCATCACATTAAAATCAACCGTACCTCCCCCCTTCTCTATGCATTAGCTCTGTTATTCTTACCCGCCAGTACTGCATTTTCAGCCGGCGACGATAGCAGTGAAGCCATTAGGATTCAGGCACACTATATGCGTTTTGATCTGGAGACAGGCAGCAGCATCTATGAAGGCGAGGTAACCATCAATCAGGGTGGCATCTCGCTCAGTGGCGATAAAGTTGCCATTCAGCGTCTCAACGACAAAATTCAGCAGATAGAGATCGATGGCCAGCCAGCACGTTACATTCAGGATGAGCACACCGAAAATAAAATTTATGCCACCAGCCAGCACATGCAGTATCTTGCCAACCAGAACCGCCTGATCATGACCGTGGATGCGCGACTGGAACAGCCCGACCACACCATCGAAAGCCAGCGTATTGTCTATGACACCCAAAACAAAATCGTCATCGCGGGCAATAATGAACAGGCCGAACAGGGCGGACGGGTTAATATTACCCTGACGCCCAAGAAAGAAAATATAGAGAGTCCATAGTGTCGACACTACGCGCACAAAATCTGGTTAAAGGCTACAAGG
>JAOUPA010000191.1 GCA_029880105.1 Gammaproteobacteria bacterium | reverse complement strand
CGCCCCGATGGTTTTTGGTATCGATCTCAATACGATGCCTGAGTGGGCGCAGTGATGAATAAAAAGTTGAACCGATTGTCATCGCATGGATGCGTCGAACAATCCCGTCCGGTTCAATTCCCCACTAATTTTTTGCCAGCAAGAGGGATGATTGAGCCGCGTTATCGCTATAGCGTTGGGTACTGAATTTTTCTCCGAAGTGCGTATAAACTTCGTCAAGTGTGCGCGGATTACAGGTCTTCGGGTGGAAGATGTCGCGGTTACTGAGAGCGGCATCGGGGAACAGTTCATCGGCATAGGTGCCGGGACTTTGTTCCATTAATCGTAAAAAAGTGATGGCATCGTCGGCGCCAAGGAAGTGGGTCAGGTAGAGATCCGTTTCTGTGGGTGTGCGATCAAACAGGTGCGCCAGTTTTTGCTGATTATCACGCACCGTCTCTGCGGCCATCATTGCTGATATGCGGGGGTTCTTACGTAACGCAAGCAGGTGCTTGTACAACGATTTGTCACGAACTATGGGTCGCTGGTACCCGTACACGGTCTCGTAGTACTCGATGTTTGCGGCGTAGTCGGCAACGAGGCCATATTTTTCACCGTGCTTCTTCAGGGTATTTAGCCAGGTATCGTGGGTGAACTGGTACAGGCCGGTGGCTGACGAAGTTGCTGCCTCACTTTTGGGTTTGAAGTTGCTTTCTGTTGCGGCAAGCTTCATCAGGTAGGAGAAGTCCACGGCGGTACGCACACTACTCAGACGGATGGCAGCCACGATACCATGGTCAATCCCAAGCCTGGCGGCATCACTGCGTGCAAGGTTTGCATAATTCTCTATGATGACAGCAAGGTCGGCATCCGACAGCTGTTTGGCGGAATCAGGAAGGTACAGGGCGCGGAACTCGGCTATGGCCAGGCGTGTACGCGCGCCCTTGTAACCATCCGCCTTGCCGACATCAAAACCCAGTGTCAGCAGGTTTTCCTGTTGCGTTTTTACCAGCGGGTCAAAGTTGTAATGACGTTTGCTGGTATCAGATTCCGGCATTACCAACAACGGCCCCCATTGACGCTGAGTTGCTGCTTTTGTCCTGTTGAAACGTGTTTTCTGTTTGCCTGATGATAGATTTTCATTGCTCACTGACCGGTAGTCACCGCGCATGATTTGCCCGGCCCTGAGCACACTCATTGTAGCTTCCTCAAGCGGATCGTTTTTATTTACATTGCTCAGCGCGTCGTGGTAAACGCTGATGAAGGAAAGGGATATAACAGCCATAACGCTTACGGTGGCTACAGTTAAGCGGCTCCACACGCCTGTCGAGCTTGTCTTTGTCAGCGATGACTTGAGGGCCAGCAGTTCTTTTTGAATATTGTCACGTTCAGCTTCTGCTTCTGCAAGTCGCAGATTCAACAGTTCCAGCTTCTTCATTTGTAATTGAATGTTGTCTTGCATGATGGTTCAACCTTAGTTTATTCATACGATGCCCATCCCGATTGGCGTGGTCACGTTGTCTAATCCTCGGGGATTAGCGACTGTCTTGACTGCTTGCAGCCCTATAACACGTGGTTTATATAAATACCTATGCAAATAACGTACTAACTTTTCCCAGATGTATATATATCAATCAGTTATATGTTTTTCATAAAATTATATTGGAGTAATTATGTGGAATTGTCGTCAGTTGTATTGATTTTTTTACAGTTACAGGTAATTGATTGTAAATTTTTGAACGATATGATCAGTGAGGGGCTGACGACGATTTACTGTAATACCGGGGTAATTTTATTTCTGGCAGGTACCGATCAGTTCTGCCTGCGCGATGATATGTCCCTGCATGGCTGCCTCAACGGCGATTTTGCTCGGTTGGTTTAAATCTTCTAGCATAATATCCAGTGCATACAGTTTGTGGAAATAGCGGTGACGGCCAATAGGTGGGCAGGGCCCACCGTAACCGAGCTGCTGCCAGTCATTGATGCCTTCCAGCGCTCCTGATGGTAGATTCGCGGATGTGAGGTGCTCAGCCAGACTGTTTATGTTTGCTGGGATGTTGTACAGCACCCAATGTACCCAGACTGTTTTCGGTGCCTTTGGGTCGGGTGCGTCTGGATCATCGACAACCAGTACCAGGCTGTGAGCGTCTTCTGGTACAGCTTCCCAGTTCAGTGGTGGTGAGATATTCTTGCCTTTACAGGTGTACCTTGCAGGAATCTCTGCACCATTATCAAATGCACTGGACTTAAGGATGAGCGCCATGTTTATTTCCTTATTTATTTGTTCGGACGCCTGTACTCTTCGCCTGGCTCTGACCAGTCGCCAGACCTGGTATCCGTTACTCCGGTACCCAGATCATCTTTTTCTGCAATATCAAGCGCGCCTGTCCAGTTTTCTGGCTCCTCGCTTAACTCAATTCGCAGATCACGCCATTCTTCCAGGCTGAGTTCTTCAAGATCACCATCAAAATGCTGTATCTCAACAGTGTCTTGTTCCTCGTCAATGGCTATGACGTAAAAACGCTGACCTTTATCAAGATGGGCATACCATTGGTCGATTCTCGGATCGAGTTCATTTCGCATTGTCATGTCCTCCATACTGTTGTGTAGGTTTGACCCTGTTATTGCAATCAAACCTTAAAATCAGTGGCTTTAAAGCCTTTTACTCCTGGCCTCAATTATCTTTGCTGTAGTGGCCGTGACGAACGCCGCTCAGCAGGGTCTTAAAACCATCACCGCTGACATGCACCAGGTGTTCATGGTCACCGGCTTCGAAATAGATATTGGCTAGCGTGGTCAGCGCTTCATCGAGAAAAGTCTCGACCTGATAGGCTGGGCCAAGTGGCGGTACGGCGCCGGGCTCGCAGTCGGGAAACAGTTTGGCAAATTCGTCCTCTTCAACGAGTTCCAGTTCGCGGTCGAGTTCTTTACGCACATGCTTCATCTCGACATAATTGATGGCTGGCACCAGCATCATCGCATATCCGTTTTTGTCCTTAACAATCACTGCCTTTGCGATATGGTCTTCATCAATGTGGGATGCTTCGGCAGTTTCATGACTGGAACCCGTGTGAGGATGTGACAGCAGGTCGTATGCAACGGATTTCTGTTGAAGAAAGTTTTTTACAGTTTCTGCGATGGCCATGAGTATTCTCCATGCGAGCAGTTGTAAATATAAGTTCAATACATCAAAGAAACCATACCAAGTTTCTAAAATTAAAAAAGAACTAACTATAAAATACCCCCGCTATTATTATTAATCAAGAAGATAATAAGCAGGGATTCAGATTACGATTTATTTGCATGTTGATTTAGAATATAGAAAAAGTCAGGGAGAATTATCAGTAACATTTGAACCTTTGTGTGCTGATTTTTTCTAAATTTTATGATGTTTTTAAATTCGAAAAATTATTTAGGTGGATTTGTAGCGGTTATGTTATTGACTGCCTGTGCCTCTCATATTCCGCCTGAAATAAAACAGCCGCTTGAGGGCAGCCCCGACGTTTCACAGGTGCGCCAGCAGGCCAAAAGCTACCTGTCTCAGAAGGTACGCTGGGGTGGCGTTATCCTGACTACCGAAAATAAACAGGATACCAGTTCGTTGACTATCGTTGCTTTTCCTCTGGATGGCGATGGCAGACCTAAGGTTAAAGGTGACAGTACGGGACGGTTTATCGCGGTAGTCGGTGAATTTCTT
>JAOUPA010000190.1 GCA_029880105.1 Gammaproteobacteria bacterium | reverse complement strand
TTCGCTACTACATGAGCAAGAGAGGTTAAGGCAATGAAAAGAATCTATATTTTCAAGCGCTTTGAACGCTTCTGGCACTGGTCACAGGCAGCATTAATTATGGTCCTGATGGCCACGGGTTTTGAAGTTCACGGTTCTTATACCCTCTTTGGGTTCAAGAGCGCAGCGATGACGCATACTACTGCGGCATGGGCACTGGTCTGGTTGTGGGTGTTTGCCATTTTCTGGCACTTCACAACAGGTGAGTGGAAGCAATATATCCCTACCACAGAGAAGGTAGCGGCGATGATGCAGTATTACCTCACCGGTATCTTTACCAATGCACCGCATCCGTTCAGGCAGACAACGCTGACCAAGCATAACCCGCTACAGCGCCTGGCCTACCTGTTTGTCCTGGTCATCATCAACCCGTTGATCTGGACAACAGGCTGGTTCTACCTGTTCTACAATGACTGGAAGGCATGGGGTATTGATTTCCTCAACCTCGAATACGTGGCCTTCTTCCATGTTATCGCAGCGTTTATGATGCTGATCTTCTTCATCGTGCATATCTACCTTGCTACAGCCGGACACACACCGACTGCTCACATCAAGGCAATGATTACCGGATGGGAAGAGACCGAGGACTGATCATCAGTACCTGCTGGTCAAAATTAAGGCGAAGCTCGGGGTTGTCCCGGGCTTTCGTCTTTATGATGGCCCTGTATGCTTCTGTCTACACGGCGCAAGCTGTCGAGCCTGACAAAGTTCAGGACATTCCCCACGTCAGTGCCAAAGCCAAAGAACACTTCCAGCAATATCAGTATGCGCCTGGTCACAAGGCATTTGCCATTGCCCCCGGCGGCGCCTGGTACTGGATGAGTGAACTCGAAAGTGAGGTGGAGGCAAAACAGCAGACGCTGAAAAATTGCCAGTCACAAACGCAGCAAAAATGCGTACTCTACGCGCTCAATAATCGAATTGTCTTTGATGCCGATTCCTGGCCTGGCCTGTGGGCGCCATATGTCAGCAATGAGGCAGCGAGCAAGGCAGCAGACGGCGTTAATCTAGGCCAGCGTTTTCCTGACCTGGTCTGGTCGAACAAGCAGGGGAAACAGGTTTCAGTATCTGATTTGAAAGGCAAACTGACGATTGTGCATTTCTGGGGGTCATGGTGCCCTCCCTGTATGCGCGAATTTCCTTCGCTTAAGCAATTTTACGCAGAGATAAAAAAACACTATTCAGCGGATGTCGAAATGGTCATGTTGCAGTTGCGCGAACCATTCAACGATTCAAAGCAGTGGGCAGAGCAGTATGGCTTTACTTCTCTGCCGCTATTCGATTCGGGTGTGAAAGACACCGATACCACAGAGCTAATGTTGAAAGATGGCCGTAAAATCAGGGACAGGACACTGGCACGGGTCTTCCCCAGTACTTATGTACTCGATCGCAATGGCCTGGTGATATTTTCGCATAATGGCCCCGTGCATGACTGGCTGGAGTATGTTGCCTTTATTGATCATGCGGTTAAAGCGACGGCCAAAACTAATTCGTCTTCACATTAGCCAATAGCGCTAATATGGCTGTTAGACAAACCAGAAGTAAATGGAGTGATCTGAATGTTTAGACTGTTTGAATCCATTACCGGTTTTTTTTCTGGCCAGCGGCATGCTCACGAGCACTATACTGGATACAGCCTCGCTGAAGGCATCGATCGTGTGATACAGGGCATTGATAAAAAATTATGCCTGGTGCCTGGCTATCGAAAAAAACTGCAGCAGGAGGTCGCCACTTCACTGCAGTACATTGATCAATTGATTGACCAGGTTCCCGGTGTGATCAATGTCAGCCGCACAGCCTTTGTCAGTGACCCCGTCGTTCGCGCCTATTTCTCCACACCCGATACGCTGCAGAATATTTTTAGCTGTGGCAATGAAATTAAAACCTTTTTTGAACAGCCTGAAAACAATCAGCTGGATGAATGCTGTGCCTTATTGTGTGCAGAAAAATCGGAAAGAACTATTTCGGGTATGGCGCTTGAAGGAGATGCCATACGACGTGATGTTATGCAGATGGCAATCAGTTTTTCGGATTACAAGGTGTTATCACCGGCCAGTGATGAGCAGGGAGTACGCAACGGCATCAAGCGATGTATTTTTGATGGCCTGATTACCTACGCCCTGCAGCACATTGCCAACTATAAAATCGAGCGACGTGATTTAATGCATCGACGTCGTATCCTGCATGCGCAGTTAAGGAACCGACAGGCCAGTCATAATGGTCTGAGTGCCATGCTTGCAGAGGCGCATTTTTCGCCAGAGCATAACGATGATATTGTTACTGATGAGCTCAGGGCTGCAGAGGCAAGGCTTAATACGATGACAGGGGATAAGGATGTGCTGAGTTTTTATCTCGATGAGATCAGGAAGGTCTTTGCCCAACCAGAGAAGTTCATTCGTCTCAATCAGGCCTGTTTTCATCTCAATGACATGGGCATTAAACTCGAAGGCGAGGCGGCAGACTCTGTTCAGGCCGTCTGTTTTTCCGAACTCGAGGTTAGCAATGTCATGAAGCGGGTTGTGGCGATTATTCGCTACAACAGAAACGAGATTAACTGTAATCTGGGGTGATGTCACTTAAACGAGAACCAAAACTAAAATGTTTAACAATGAATAGTTTTTACTCTGACTCCAAATATCTAGTTAGAACGTAAATCGTTAGGCAAATAATGAAATGGATATATTTGGATTTACAATTGTTGGTATTTTAGGCGTCGCTCTAACAATATTCTATGGCGTACGAGCACATAGATATGAGGAAGCGCTTCGCAAAGCCTACCGTGCTGACTTAAAACAAAGAGAGTTAGTAAAAGAACTTTTTGATCTTCGATTTAATGCTATAAATCAAAATGAAGAGCTAAAACAATTAAGGAAACAAATAGATAAATTAAATGAGTTGCAAGACAAATTGGTTTATAGAGATGTAAATTCTCCTCTTTCTAAATTAGGGAAACTTTTCCATCCAAGAAAAGTAATCCCCAATGAAGCAGAGCTATGGGAAGACTTTCTTGGCATGACTGTAGAAAAAACCGATGCGTCGGAAGGTGGTAAGAAATAATAATTAAGAAAAAACTGGGATCATATCTCAATTGTTTCTAATATACGGAACCTAACAGGTCAATGGCGTCAGGCTCAATGAGCCAGCCCAGAAATGAAAAAAAGGCCAGCTGTTTAGCTGGCCTTTTTAGTATATGGCTCCCCGAGATGGCTCAACTGCGAACCATTAAGGCAAGAATGGGATCGCCTTCGGTTTTTGTGCAAAATAATGGCTGTGTATCATTTTTGGAAAAAGTGAGCTAAATTTGGGAAACGAAAGCCGGATTCGAACCGGCGAGTTATCAAAAAAGGGGGATGGGGGTCCAGCCTGTTTTGATAAAAGCCACGCTTTGCAGGGCGTGCACCTTACCTCTCAGTCATTTCGTTATAGAGGATATTGCCACTAGCGGGAAGAAGGGTCGTCCGAAACGTGTCATCTTTTTCATCGCTGTATAAATTATCACACGGTTTTTTGGGGTTATCCACAGTGAACGCTGTGGATAACTGGTTTTTTTTCCTCTTTTTTCAATAATTTACTTCAAATACTAAAAGACTGTTTTACATAGCAAAACTGGCCCTTATTTTGGTTGACCCAGAATGCAAATATTGCGCAC
>JAOUPA010000078.1 GCA_029880105.1 Gammaproteobacteria bacterium | reverse complement strand
ATATGGAGGCCCTGTCAGACTCGGTTAATCGAATTCTGATAGCCCTGGATGATGGTAATAAAGCAGTTGCCCTTGATGCCAGTAAGCTTCTCACCAGCCAGTTACAGAAATTAGGCGGTAGCTGCGAGGCCTGTCATGAAGATGATGAATATCCAAAAGAGCGGATACTGGGTAAGGCAACCTGGCAGCGTTTTGAAACATTGCAGACACATATTGCGAAAGATCAGGTCAAGGAGAGTCAGAAGTTGATGGGGGAAATTGCAGTCACCGTGTGTGCCCGTTGTCACAATACACATCGTATTCTTTCTGATTTGCGAAATGCCTTGTTGCCGAGTGATTAGATAAGCAAGTGTGTAAGCGTGTTACTTAAAGAAAGTCGTTTCCCATTGCCACGCGGTTTCGATAATAGTTTCCAGTTGATCAAATTTAGGCTGCCAGCCCAATTCTTTTTTTGCGAGTGCTGAGTCGGCAACCAGTACCGCTGGGTCACCTGCACGTCGTTCTGTGGTAACTACCTTGAAATCAATACCTGTAACCTGTTTTGAGGTATCGATTACCTGCTTTACAGAAAAACCCCTGCCATTGCCCAGGTTGTAGCGGGCGCTCTGCCCTGTTGCCTGCATTCTGGTGAGAGCCAGTGAATGTGCCTCGCAAAGATCATTGATGTGCACATAATCGCGTACACAGGTGCCATCATTGGTAGGGTAATCCTGTCCGAAAATTTTTATATCTTCACGGCGGCCAGAGGCAGCCTGTAATATCAGGGGAACCAGGTGAGATTCCGGGTTATGGCGTTCACCCAGTTCACCATCCGGGTCAGCGCCAGCAGCATTGAAATAGCGCAGACAGGTAGATTTTAGTCCGTAGGCATTGTCGTAATCTTCCAGTATCTGTTCCACCATCAGTTTGGTGCGGCCATAGGGATTAATGGGTTGCTTGCTGTGTTTTTCATCAATTGGTGTGTATTCGGGTTCGCCAAAAATGGCGGCGGTAGATGAAAAAATGAAATTTCTGACGTCGTGTTTAATCATGGCATCGAGTAATACCTGGGTATTGGCAACATTGTTCTGGTAATACTTGGCCGGGTTGAGCACTGATTCACCAACTTCGATAAAAGCAGCAAAGTGCATTACGGCATCAAACTGATGCGCGTTGAATAACTGATCCAGTGTCTCTTTGTTGCCCAGGTCACCGATTACCAGTTCACCGTATTTAACGGCGTCTTCATAGCCGCAACTCAGGTTGTCCAGAGCGATGACATCATGGTTTGATAAGACGAGCTGTTTGACCATGTGAGAGCCGATATAGCCAGCCCCGCCCACTACAAGAATTTTCATTGTATTACCCTAAAGAAGTTCAACCTTTGTGTCGCCGCCTGCAATAGATTTTGAGAGTTTGATGCGCATGCCCTCAGCGGCGCAGAGACTATTTGCTGGATTACGTTTGTGTTTAAAGTGGGCGTCATTTTCTATCTGAATTTCGTCCAGTTCACTGTCAGTACGGTCGGGGTCGTGGTGGAACATGACTAGTGTGCCTACTTCGGCATCGATAGCTAGTTGCCTGACCTGGGAAATCAGGGAGTGGCCCCAGCCGTGCTTGTGTGGCATATCATCTTCAGTGTACTGCGCATCGTGAATGAGAACATCGACCCCGTGTAGGAATTCGACCCATTCATCATAGGTAGTATGTAATTTGTAAGGCGGATCAAGTTCGTTATCAGTGACATAGGCGCAGCTCATGCCATCTTCTGTAAATCGGTAAGCAGTGCCTCCACCTGGGTGGTTGAGCGGTTTTTTACTGATGTGAATGCCTCGGCCAGACAAAATGGTCTCAACATCGTGGGCAATACAGGTGTTTTTTGAAGGCAACTCATCGACCCTGACCGGAAAATTAATGCCATCAAGCTGTCGCAATAATGTACAGGCAGAGTGTTCGCAGATATCGACGCTACTGAATATATCAATTTGTCGTTCGGGCTGAAATATAGGGGCAAAGAAGGGATAGCCCTGTATATGGTCCCAGTGTACGTGTGAAAGAATAATATTAATCGGTGTCGTTTTATATAAAAGCCTATGGCCAAGTTGTCTCATACCAGTGCCTGAATCAAGAATTACGTCCTGTCCGTTGTCCAGCGCAATATGAACGCAGGAGGTGTTACCGCCATATTTGACCGTTGTTGGCCCCGGCATAGGGGCTGAGCCGCGAACACCGTAAAAGGTGATTATCATTATATGTCCTTGTGATCCTCTTGCAGACGAGGTTCAATTTACCGATAACGAACGGCTGTGTAAAGGCTGGATTTACAAGGGGTAGATTGCTATTTTAGTGATTCTAAAGACATTTTTATCAATATGAGACAATGGTCCAGTTGATAGTGGAGTCAATAATCAGACAAAATACCGCCGAGTCTGAGATTTTCTGGATTTAGCAGTTATTCAGTTCCAGGTTCAAGGTAGGCTGACCAGTCACGGCTGGCATCGCCAAATACAAAGAAGAAAGGATTGAGCAGGCTATCCTTGGTATTGTATTCCAGCGGTGACATATCGAGTTTGGTGACCTGTCCGCCTGCCTGTTCGACGATACAGTGTGCAGCCGCAGTATCCCATTCTGATGTCAGCCCTAGTCGTGGGTAGAGATCGGCTTCGCCCTCGGCCACCAGGCAGAATTTAAGTGAACTACCCATACTCAATAAGTCGGAGTCGCCCAGATTATTCATATAGGCCTGTAGCTGTTCAGAGGCGTGCGAGCGGCTGCCGACAACAAGAAGTTTGTCACCTGCCTGTTTGCGCACCTGTATGCTTTTGGCCTCACCCCCTTGCTCAATTTTGAAAGAGCCGCCGCCTTTCCAGCCAAAATAATCGATATTGAGTACAGGCACGTGAATGACGCCGATAATACTTTTGTGATTGTTGATGAGTGCGATATTGACGGTGAATTCGCCGTTACGCTTGATGAACTCCTTGGTACCATCGAGTGGGTCAACCAGCCAGTATGTCTGCCACTGCTGGCGTTCTGCAAAAGGTAGTTTTGAAGACTCTTCTGAAAGAATTGGAATATCAGGGGTTAGCTCGGTCAGGGCCTTGACGATGGTGTTGTGTGCCGCCAGATCTGCATCGGTCAAAGGTGATTGGTCGTGTTTTTCTTCGATGTTGTAGTCGCTGTTGTAAATTTCCAGTATCCTCTCACCGGCATCGCGTGCGATTTGTATGCATTGTTTGCAGAGGTGTTCAAGATTGAGCGATTCTGACATGATCTGACCTGACTTCGTGTTTATGTTTAATAAATTATAGAATTGGGATGTTACTATATTCCTCCGGTTTCTGTGAGTTAATTGGGGTATTTATGCGCGACTATCTGGACTGGGAAGCTATTGAGACGGTATTTCTGGATCTTGATGGCACCCTGCTGGATTTACATTTTGATAATCATTTCTGGCTCGAGTATGTGCCGGTTTGTTATGCAGTTAAACATGCGATATCACATGATGATGCATGCAATATACTGATGCCGCGTTTTAAGGAGGTCAAAGGCAGGCTGGACTGGTACTGTGTTGATTTCTGGACGCGCGAGCTGGGCCTTGATATCGAACAGATGAAACATGAGATCTCGCACAAAATTGCAGTTCGCCCGGAAGTGCGTGAGTTTTTACAGGCAATTAAACAGGCGGGTAAACGTATCGTGCTGGTGACCAATGCACACCCGGCCAGTCTCTCGCTAAAAATGAAAAAGACAGGACTGGATGAATATTTTGACCGGATGATCAATGCGCATGAAATTGGTCTGGCAAAAGAGCATGATGGTTTCTGGGCGTCACTGCACGAGACCGAGCCCTTTGAGCCTGCGGCAACATTATTGATCGATGACAACCTGGAAGTGCTGGAGAGTGCCGAGCACTATGGCATTAAATATCTATTGGCAATATTAAAACCGGATAGCCAGGCTGATGAAGTTGAAACCCGCCATTATCATGCAGTTCACCATTTTTCAGAAGTGATGCCGGATTGATAGCTAGTTTTTGAACTGTGCATCCCATTTTTTATAGCGTTTCTTGCAGTACGCCAGTAATTCTTCGTAGTTTCTGAAATAAAGATCGAAACCATCTTCAGAGGGTGCATCGTATTCACAGTAGTCATTGCTGTGTTCGCGGCAAATCTCCGGGCGTGTTAGATAAATGCCACAATCACCATTAATTTGCAGATGCTGGCATTTGCCTTCGATTAAGAGTGTCCAGCCATCTTCGTCTTTGTAGATGCTGATGTTGTCGTGAGAAACCTGCCAGAGTAGTTGCTGGAAATCTTCCTTTGATCGAGGTGCATCAATGGCGTGAGTGATATAAGTGCAGCAGGTTGAACCGGTGCAGAAGCTGCACTTGTTATCAGGGGTAATTTTGATATTTTTTAAACTGTCTTTGTTACTCATTGTTTGTGTATCTTTTTCTGGTTGTTACATTAAGCCGAGTTGTTTCAGATTGCCGTTATTTTTTACTGTGTAGCTGCCATCAGGACCAGATTTTGCGAACAGACTCAGGCTGTTTTTTATATTCTGGTTCTGTTTGTTACGCGGCGTCAGTGTTAGATCAACCTTGTAGTCCGTATTTTCACCAAGAGAAAGCCGGCCATTAATTGCCAGATCACCGTCCTTGTTGGTAATTTCAGCATTAACAGGATTATCTACTGGTTCATTCAGTGTAATAGTCACATTGCCAAGCTTTGCGGTCTGGGCAATGGTAATACTGGCGTCATGCCACTGGATTTCCCCCTGTATGGCAGGAACGCTGCCTGGTGTCCAGTTGAGTGATTCAATATTAATATCGATATTGCCAGCAATTTCACCCAAGGGCAGTGGAAATATCTGGCTAAGAGATTTGGCGGTCATCGAAGTTTCGATATTTTTGGCCTGTATATTATTGCTTATGTTAACGGAGATTTGCCCGCTGAGAGGGTTATTGCTGTAACTAACATCAAAGTCGACACAGGCCTCGGCGATGAGTATGTGAGCTAAGCATACCGACCAGTTCACATTTTTTAAAACATGTCTTGATTGCACGGTGATCTGTTGAGCGGAGCCATTCCAGATGCTGCCTTCTATATTTTGAATTTGTAACTGTGGAATTTTGGCCTTGACTGCTTCGTAAACGGGTGCGGCAGGGATATTAACAATCAGGAAAAAAAACAGGGCCAGAAAGCCAATCAGTAAATAATGTTTTGTCTTCATGGCAGTTTGTCAAAAGAGAGTCGTGCGTTAACGGAGCCTGACTGCTCATTGCGTTCAATAGTAGCAGTGGTAATGGTAACACCGTGTTGCTGTTCAAGTGTATTGAGCCAGACCAGTAGTTGATCAAAAGTAATAGAATCAATTTTTACACGTGCGCCTTCCTTGCCTGAAGACTCAATCTTGTTTATCTGCTGTGTCAGGCCGGAATTTTTTGCAGTATTTTCAAGGATCAGGGTAATTGGATGGTTGCTGCGAGTTTTTACATTGCCACTGCGTTTTAGTACCTGCACTTCACTAGCGGCGGACTGCATCCAGGCATAAATATCACGTTGGGATTTGAAATTCTGCCTTTCCTGCTCGTAGCCCTGGGTTACCGGCTCCCAGATTACAAGATAGAACAGGGTTACAGCCAGCATACCAATGATGGCGAATAAAAGCTGGCGATCACGTGGTGGTAGAGCGTTGAGCCAGAGCTGAATCATATCAAGTTGTTGTTTCATGACTGGCTTGCCTTCTGGAGGCGAATGCTACCTTTTACCTTGTCTTTTTCAGAGGATGAAGAGATGATTTCGGCCTTAATATTACCATTGTTCAGTTTTTTGTTTAGTTGTTCAATGTTTTTCAGCGTTGAGCCCGTGATGTCGATATCAAGTTTGCTGGCTTTGTAATTGATGGCCTGAATAGTAATGTCTTTCTCTGATGATAACGCCGGGCTTGCTTCTGAGAGCAATGTGATCAGGCTGGTACTACTGTCTGCATGGCCAGTGCCCTTGAGTTCGTTCAGTTTCTGCTCCATCTGTACGCGGGCATTAACAATGCGCGTACTCTCAGGAAAGGCCTGTTTGTATATTTTATCTATCTCAACCTGTAGTCTGCTGTTTTGATTATGTAATGTTTGATAACGTGTTGCAGTGATGCCAATCTGAAGACTGATAAAAATAATAGTTAGTGCGGCGGCCAGTCGCCAGCGCTGCCAGTTTACGCTGGATTTTGTTACAGGCTTATATTCGCCCTGTAGAAGGTTGAGGTCAAGTGCGTGTTTGTATTCGCCACAATAAATGACCAGGGGGTGTTTATTATAACTGATCTTGATCAGCTCAATATTTTCCGGAATTATTTTTTCGATATCCTGGATGTCTGTTTCATCGCCATCGGTGGTGAACAGAATAATTTTTTCAGGTGTTTGTCGCCCGTCCTGATGCAGTGCTGATTCTAGGATGAGTGCAGTGGCATCGCGATCAAACTCGCCCGCATCGAAAGTATTAAATTGAACACTGGTACGACCATTGTGTAGTAATACGGCCCACTGTTTAGTATTGGCTGTAAGACAGAGTGCATCAGGGATCATGGCGACAGGTTCGATGCCATGCTGATTTAACCGGCTGAGAATGTTTTCCAAGGTGCTTCGATCAATGGCAGCGATAGCTGTGCTACCATTGCTGGATGTCTTGCCGGCGACAAAGTGCAGGTCCTCGACATCATCAGCAATTTTTTCTTCCAAGGCAAATGGCGCTGCGCGCAGTAACTTCTGATGTTTTTTAATCGGTAGCCTGACCGAGTCGATGTGTACCCGAGTGCTGTCGAGTAGCACAATAGTTTTGTGTTTGGCAGCCAGGGGTGCGGCATCGCTCAGCGAGCCGGAAGACAACATGGTGCTGAGTTCGCCAGCACTATTCACCAGTGACCATGTAGCGAAATCAGCCTGTTCAGAGCTAAAGTGCAGGAGTAGGGTGTCAGCCATTAATAGGCCCCCAGTGAGCGAGCGATAACCTGTGTTTTCCCATCGTTGTCTCGTTGGATAATGCTGTACATCAATGTTGTTGCCTGGCCAATTTTAGCTTCGCTTTCAAGCAGGAAATAATTGCTGCTAACAGAGAGACCTTCAGTTTCTTTTATAATCTCAGAGAGTTTGTTTTTATCCATAAAATCTTTCATTGTCTCGAAAGGCTCGTCCTCTCTTAGCGTGATGATATTTGCAACAGTGTCGTCACGCATATCAGCTGACAGCGATTTTAGCACTTCTTTTGGGGCCGTGTTGACGTTGATGGTGGCATTTGTGCCAAAAGCACAAAGCCAGCCTTGCATTTGTTCTAGGGTTATCTTGTTTTCAAAGCCCTTGATTAGACGTAATTCGCTCAGGCTTTGCATTGCTTGGTTAGCGCTCCGGTATGAGCCATCCAGGTTGAGGTAGTAGTTGTCCTCGGCACCATCAGGGATAGTGGTTTCAAGATCGGTATCGAGCCAGTCGATAATGGCCTGTGATAAATCAAAACTGACGGGAGCGGCCAGTTGCTGGCTTAGAAGTTTGAAGCGAGTTATGGCCAGTTCATCGGGCTTGCCATCGTGATAAAGCGAATTGACATTGAAACACGCCTGAAGATCTGTGAGTTTCCCACGTATTTGACCTCCTTCTACAGGCAGTGGGGGTATATCCATTGCCCAGTCTTCGTCGAGAGAGTCGTAATCATTTTTTTCTCGGTCAGATTTCAGAATACGACGTGACCAGTACTCTGCTTCCATGAGATAGAGCAATGCCTGGTCACTGGCAATGGTATTACCCGTGCGGCGTATATCAAGTTGTAAGTGCTTGCTGAGGTTGACGCTTATGACCGTGGCCATAGCGACAATGAGCAGGGCGGTGATCAGGGCAACACCCTTTTGTGATGTGTGAAACGGCATTATCCTCTCACCTGGTAAAGGCGTTTAATTGTGCCCCAGTCTTCCAGTTCCAGTGTTAATTCGATAGCTTTTAGTTGCGATTTTCCGCTATCAGCTAGAGGTGGTAGGTCAGTATGCCATTCCTTTTTGTCGTCCAGATAGCGAAAATCAATGCTTTTAACTCTATCAATAAGCTCATTTTCGTAGGCCTGCATAGTGGGTGCGCGATCAAGCTGTGGCCAGAATAAACGAATGAGTTTGTTATCTTTGAGTTGGTAGGCAACACGTAATAGATTGCTGCGTTTTAACTCTGCCGGATTGCGTCGGCCACTGCGGGTAAACTCAATCAGGTAATCAAGATTGTTACCAGCGTTGATATAGGGCTGGGGGTTGCCATACTCATCGCGAATATTGCGCGCGATAATCTGATTGATATCGCGGTTTATAGTTAACATGGCACGCTGTACTACTTGCAGGCGTTCAAGTTCGATTCTGGAATGCCTGTTGTTTTCGATAATCTGGCTGAGTCCACCGTATGCCATGACAGCCATGACCGAGAAAACGGCGATGGCAACCATCAGCTCGATCAGGGTGAAGCCTTTATCTGCTCGATGATGTTGACAGTCCTTATGCATTTATTCTTTATTGACGAAACCGATCAGTCGGGTCAGTTGTTGCTCCCTGTTTGTGTCGGAGAAAACCTGAAACTCAACTTGACGCGCCTTCTCGTCTTCAGTTTTTTTTACCGTGCGTAGCCAGTACCATTCAGTATTGACCATTTGTGAACTGCCTTTGGTTGTGCCTTCACTGGGGAATTCGCCTTCCAGTTGTAGCTGGGTCATTTCATTCATTGCCACCCAGTGTGCCAGT
>JAOUPA010000179.1 GCA_029880105.1 Gammaproteobacteria bacterium | reverse complement strand
TTGTGTTTGAGATAACTGGTCTGGTATGCCTGATTACCTGAGGCACTTATGATAGCGCCGAGTGATACGGCGATGATGGTCAGTGCGACCAGCACTTCGATTAAAGTAAAGCCGCGTTGTAGGCAGGCGCTGAACTGTTTATGTTTAGAGGTCACTGAGTTTGGCCTCCGGCTGGCCATTGATATTTCCAGTGACGAAATAACTGACTTCAATGCCGGGCATGAAAAAATGTGCTGAGAATTCCGGTGTGATTTCTTCGTTAGAGAGCAGGAAGACCTGTGGCTTGGGTTTGTCATCTTCGTTGTTGTTAACAATATCGGATTGGTTATTGCCGGTGTCTGAATCGGTTTTTTCTCCAATAATGATATCAATCTGTTCGATGGCGAGTTCCACTTCCATTTCATAAGGTAAGCGGCGCTCATGAAGCAGATGGTCGTCGCTGATGACCAGCCAGCTGCCGTCATAATACTTCAGAAAGCGATAGCTGTTGGTATTAAACTCGAGTGCGTATTCGGTATTTTTCATTACGGCCTCTTCGAGGGCCAGTTGAATCAGTTGCTGTAGTCGCTGCGCCTCTTCCCTAATTAAGTCTTCTGGAGATCTGCTACGAATGGTGAGTGTGGCAAAACTAACGAGAATCGAGATAATGACGATAACAATCATTAACTCGAGCAGGGTGAATCCCTGAATCCTGCTCGAAGTTAGCTGATAAAAACGGGTATAAGGTTGAGCTTTATTCAATTTCCCAGGAACCAATATCGGCAGCTACGCCATCACCACCAGGTGCGCCATCTGCACCGAGTGAATAAATATCAACCTCGCCGTGCTGTCCAGGGCTGAGATAGAGGTAGTCATTACCCCACGGATCTTTATTCAGCTTTTTTATATAGCCACCCTGTTTCCAGTTAGCGGCGTCACTGGGTTGGCTGACTAACGCCTCCAGCCCTTGATCGGTGGTTGGATAAGCGTAGTTGTCGAGTCGGTATACATCAAGTGCGCTTTCGAGCGCAGTAATGTCGTGCTTAGCTTTGGCGACGCGGGCTTTGTCCGGGTTATCCATAATACGTGGTACAACCACGCCAGCAAGAATGCCGAGAATGACGATGACCACCATGAGCTCGATCAGAGTAAAGCCTTTTTGTTGTGATTTCATGGTATTGATTTGAGATTTCAAGATTGCTGCTCCAATATTTTGCCACTTGCTACGCAACCGGTTAGAGTGCGCAGAATTAATATAATTCGATAAATTAAAATTTTGAGTCGAGAATAGTACCAAATGAACATTGAACTGCCTATAAAAAACCGTATTTCAATACAGTGGAACTATGGGTTATGGCTATTGATCGTATTATTGAGCGCTATTTTGCAGGCCAGTGGGCAGGTGCCCAACTGGCGTTATGATCAGGTACTGATCGATAATGGCCACTACTGGTTGCTGCTGAGCGGTAATTTTGTGCATTTAAACTGGATGCACTGGGCATTAAATATGGCTGGTTTGAGCATTGGCGCCTTTTTTTTCGGTAACTATGGCAGTATTCTTCACTGGTTGTTTGTGATTCTTATATCAGCGATTTTTGTTGGTATGGGCTTGTACTGGCTAAATCCCGAGGTGACGACCTATGTGGGTTTGTCTGGAGTGTTGCACGGCCTGCTTATTTTTGGAGGTGTTCGTGAAATACGCCATTATCCAGCCAGCGGTTATGCTTTTCTGGTTGTACTAATAGGCAAACTGATCTGGGAGACGTTGTATGGCGCCATGCCTGGTTCTGAGAAGTTAATTACAGGCAGGGTAGTTACTGATTCACATCTATACGGTGCCATCGGTGGTGCTCTGGCGGTGCTGCTGTTGTGGTTACTTGACCAGCTGGTTCAGATCAAAAATCGGCAGCAGAATACCAAGTACGATCAATAGCACGATCAACCCCATGACGCTGATAATCACCGGTTCCATAATACCGACGATAAATGCGATCAGTGTCACTTGCTCGCGCTCAAGCTGATTGGAGGCTCGCTGCAGCATTTCTTCGAGCTTTCCACTGTTCTCACCACTGGCGATCAGTTGCAGGGTGATTGGCGGAAACAAATGGCTGTTTGCCAGTGCCTTGCTGATGCTGCTGCCTTCACGCACCCGGTCGGTGGCCTCAAGAATGGCATTGCGCAGGGGCAGGTTGCTAACCACATGGGCTGAGATTTTCATGGCCTCGAGGACTGCGACGCCGCTGCCAGAAAGAATGCTGAAGGTGCGAGTGAACAGGGCGGTGTTCAGGCCGCGCACCAGTTTTTGAATCAGCGGTAGTCTGAGTAATAATCGGTGATAGCGTTCCTGATAGAGAGGTTGTTGCAATAAAATTTTAAGGCCAATGATCAGGGCAATCAGGGCAAAAAATACATAGATACCGAAGTTGACGACAAAATCACTGATCGCGATAAGGCTCAGGGTCAGGCCAGGTAGCTCCTCACCGATGTCATCAAAAACCGAAACCACCTGAGGCACGACATAAGCCATCAGGAAGCCGACGATCAAAACCGCAAAGCCAGAGAGGAAAGAAGGGTAGATCATGGCCTGACTGACCTTACTCTGAAGCTCCTGCCGATTCTCGGTATAGTCAGCAAGTCGTTCCAGCACGGTATCGAGGTGCCCGGATCTTTCACCAGCATCGATGGTAGCGCAGAACAGCTGTGAGAATACCCTGGGGTATTCTGAAAGGCCATCGGCCAGTGTATGACCTTCCATTACCTTGGAGCGGATGGCATACATCATGCTACGGACACGGGGTTTTTCTGACTGGTTTGCGACGGCGGCCAGTGATTCTTCTAGCGGCAAAGATGCTTGGACCAATGTGGCTAACTGGCGTGTGAGCATAGCCAGTTCGGTGGCATTGATACCACGCTGAAATAGTTTTGAGCTGTCGAATAACGCTGCACCCTTTTCAGATTTTTTTTCGGTGACTTTGGTGCTTTCAATCTGTAGCGGTGTTAGTCCCTTGTCACGCAGTATCTGGCGTGCCTGTCTGGCGGTATCAGCCTCGATGACACCTTTTTTTTCCCGGCCTTTATCGTTCAGGGCTATGTATTCAAAGGCGGCCATAACTGCTCGTATTTAATCTTCACGGCTGACGCGGATAACTTCTTCAAGCGAGGTGATGCCCTTAAGAATCATGCGCTTGCCATCCTGACGTAAGCTAGGTGTTCGGGTACGTGCATACTGTTCCATGGCATGTTCGCCTGCACCGTCGTGGATCATATCTAACAGGGTATCGTCGATCGGTACCAGTTCGTACAGGCCGCTACGACCAATATATCCCTGGTAGTTGCAGGTCTCACAACCAACAGCAGAGTAGATGTCACTGATATCGTCAGCTTTCATTTCCAGCCACTCGCGTTCGCTTTGTGATGGCGTGTGTGGTTTTTTGCAATCCGGGCACAGGTTGCGAACCAGTCGTTGTGCCAGCACGCCGACCAGGCTGGATGCTAGCAGGAAGGGCTCTACCCCCATATCGCGTAGACGAGTGATAGCACCAATGGCCGTATTGGTGTGCAGGGTCGATAATACCAAATGGCCAGTCAAACTAGCCTGAACAGCAATAGATGCAGTTTCAAGGTCACGGATTTCACCGATCATAACAACATCGGGATCCTGTCGTAGTATTGAGCGTAGGCCACGGGCAAAAGTCATATCGACTTTGGTATTTACCTGGGTCTGGCCAATGCCGTCGAGGTAGTACTCAATGGGATCTTCTACGGTCAGGATATTGCGTGATTTTACATTGAGACGTGACAGGCCAGCATAGAGCGTCGTGGTTTTGCCCGAGCCTGTGGGACCAGTGACCAGAATAATGCCATGTGGTTTGTGCAGCAGGCCATCAAAAATCTCAAGCGTGGTTTTGGCCATACCCAGGTGTTCCAGGTCTAACCGTCCTGCTTGTTTGTCAAGCAGACGCATAACTACGCGTTCACCGTGCCCGGAGGGCAGGGTCGAAACACGGACATCAACAGAACGACCGGCAACACGTAGTGATATTC
>JAOUPA010000043.1 GCA_029880105.1 Gammaproteobacteria bacterium | reverse complement strand
ATCGCGATTGAGCGATTATCACGCTCAATAAATCGACACGTTACCCGTAGCATGATGCTACTGGCCTTAATTGCATTATCAGTTACCATCACCCTCGGCATCTATCTTGTGATGGGTTATACATGGCCAGATTTCCCTGTAGCTCGCCACCTCACAGATCTACATTTAAGCTGGGGGCTACTGGCATGGGCAGGCATTCTGATCATGGCTGTCGCCTACCAGGTCATCCCTATGTTCCAGATTACCGATAACTACCCGGCCATACATCAACGGTGGATGGGCTGGTTGGTATTCACCACCATTATTATTTTAAGTCTGGCCTATTACTGGCAACTGGAAATATTGAAATCATTCTGCACGATTATACTCAGCTGCTGTTTTCTGATTTTTTCACTGACCACACTCCATGTACTGAAAACACGGCGTCGACAGATTCCAGACCTGACCATGAATTTCTGGCGACTGGCCATGCTAAGTCTCGCCTCACTGACAGCAATCTGGGTAATATCAATATTGCTGGATTTCAATCCGCCCACGCTACTATCAGGCATATTAATCATTCACGGCTTTGCCATCACCTCCGTCAACGGCATGATGTACAAAATCTTTCCTTTTCTAATCTGGTTGCACCTGAGCACCCGCAATAAAGACTTGCGCGACAATAACAAGAGAGACCTGCAGGTAAAAGTACCGCACATGCGTAAAATTATTCCTGAATCTGTCGGGCTCTGGCAGTTTCGCCTACACCTGATTAGCCTGGTATTTCTGATTCTGACCACGCTCTGGGTAGAATGGTTTTACTATCCTGCCGCATTATTATTCCTCATGGCACAGGCGCTATTATTTTTTAACCTGATGAAGGCAGCTAATTTTTACCATGTAACACACACCGAACTGAATCGCATACAATCCTGATTACTCGACAACTGTACCATCTAAAGAATTAAGGTTAAAATTCAATTCATTGTATTCAACAACATCTAATTATTTATGCACGAACTAGACGAATTTATAAAAAAAATAAAATCCAACCCTGATAACATTGAGTTTGATCATGTCATTGATCAAATCAATAAATACTACACATACACACCTACACAGTTCAGCAATGGCCAAGATGGTGATTGCATCATCAGCAATTCAGGAGAAAACGAAGGCTCGTGTAAAGTTTTTTCATTTGCACAACTGCACCAGTTAAGCGAGACACAAACCCTGAACTGTTTTGGACAGTATTATCGCGATGACGTCTTAAATAATCCCGATGGTACCGACCATGCCAACATTCGAACCTTCATGAAATACGGATGGAATAATATTCTTTTTGAAAATACTGCACTTAAACCAAGAAACAAATAAACTCTAATAACAATTAACTACTCACTCTATCAACTGAGCTAGTTGACTAATTAGTTAAGTAATAACTAAATTAGACGAGAAAAACTATATCCTCGTACTCCTATTTTTTTCTTATTATTGAAGTCAGTTTCTCAGCTGGCATTGCTTTATAATATAAAAATCCCTGTGCTGTTGTGCAGCCTAACTGCGATAAAAGTTTTGCCTGTTCCTGCGTTTCAACGCCTTCAACAACTGTTTTGAGCTTGAGATCTTCGCATAGCGACAGGATGGCCTTTAATATAGCAACGTCGCGAGTATCATTTAATATATCTTTTGCAAATGTCTTGTCTATTTTAAGCGTATCAATTGGTAAGCGTTTGATGTAGTTCAATGATGAATACCCGGTACCAAAATCATCAACAGCAATACTTATACCTAGATCTTTAAGTTTCCACAAGGTATCAATAGCGCTATTTATATCATTGAGAAAAACCTGCTCAGTGATTTCAAACTCAAGCAATCTTGCCTGGATACCATATTTGTTAATAACGGCACTTACCGTCTCTATGAATTGAGGATGCGCAAATTGTTTAGATGAAATATTAACTGCAACTGAAAGTGTAATACCCTGCTCCGACCAGTGATTGATCTGTGCGCATACGATTTCCAGTATATGTGAGCCAAGAGAAATAATAAGGCCTGTTTCTTCAGCGATGTATATAAATTCATCGGGTTGAACTATACCTCGATCCTCACTACTCCAGCGCGCCAGTGCTTCTGCGCCAACGATTTCTCCGTTAGCAATATTCACTTTCGGCTGGAAGTATGAGATGAATTCTTCATTGACCAATCCCTGTCTAATTCTGTTCTCAGTAGTTATAAATGTTGTAGCATCATCTATCAGTTCCTTGCTAGATAGGCTTATACAGGTATGTGACTCTTTTTTTGCCTGATACATTGCCGCGTCAGCATTACGGATCAATGTTGTAGCATCCAACCCATCATATGGATACAAAGCAATGCCCACACCTCCAGATATGTAGAGTTCCTTTTCGTTGATGATAAAAGGTTGTTCAATTAAGTCGATCATTTCCTGCGCATAATCAATAGCAGTCGTCGGGTCACCCAGATTTGGCACAACAACGACAAATTCATCACCGCCAAATCGAGTAACGAATCCACGATCTCTACAGCATTGTTGCAAGCGCTTTGCCAGTTCTACCAGTAAATGATCGCCAAATTCGTGATGAAAACTGTCGTTGATGTTTTTAAATCTATCCAGATCGAGAAATAGTATTGCAAACTTTTCACTATTCGGATCGCTAGCTTGTGTAAGCTCATCAATATATTTAGATAGAGATCGACGATTAGGCAGATCGGTTAATGGGTCATAATAGGCCATATGCTGGATTCGCTGCTCAATCAGCTTACGCTCAGAAATGTTGACATTGGTTGAACGCACGCCGATTCGTTCGCCCGCATCATTGAATACCGGGCCACATATGTGATTAAACCAGATCGTATTACCTTCCTTGGTGACTAGCCGAAGATCCAGACTTTCGGCCTTACCTTCATAATTTATATCGTCAATATGTGATAGCCAGCGCTCTTTATCAGCAGAATGAATGAGTTGATCCATAAGGTTGGGGTGATTATAGAATTCATCTGTTGAGTACCCCGTTATGTCTACACACGATGGTGAAACGTACTCGTAACTCCCATCCAGGCGCCGAAAATAAGTAAATTCCTGCGCGAAATCTGCTACTGCTCGAAACAGATCATTTTTGAGCAATAAATGTCTTCGGAGTACTGCCACATGACCGAAAAGAAACCCAAGGACAAGAGCGAGTATTACTGGAACAATGAGGTAGTGCAGTTCGAATGTTTTTAGTACTAAGCCAAGCTGGACGAATACAACGATGCCTATCGCAAGCCCGGAAAAAAATATTGATTTAATATAGATGAACAAATCGCGGTTGTTTTTCCGACGTTTGCTGGAAACGTGATCATTGAACATCTATTTCTCCCAAAACGCAGGCTTAATAGGTCATCCTCGATTGAACTCCTTGCTATGTCTTATTTATTACGTTTAAATCGCTCGCATATGGAACATCGCGTAGAAATAACCACCCCTTTGATGAGCAGTCATTTAGTATTTGTTAGAGAGTATAATATGTGGCAAACCATGAAAGCGTCAATACAACTGTTATTCGCTTGAGCTTAGCAGCAAAACATTATATTTGCCGATAACCCTGATATTCCCAAAGTTAGGGTCAAAGCGATAGAGTAGAATAAAGTAAAAAGTGGTGGCCGAACCTGGAATTGAACCAGGGACACGCGGATTTTCAATCCGCTGCTCTACCAACTGAGCTATTCGGCCATATGCTAAAAGCAACCCTGAACAGAACTGTTCAGAGGTTGCGTATTTAAGCCGCTTGACCTCTGTGAGTCAAGTTATTTGAGGTTTTGACGCAAAATTTTGGCTACTGGCGTGGCCACCGCATAACTACCAACCTGACCTGCATTGCACCATTGCTGCTCATTATCCCCGACACTCGCCGCTACGGCCTCTACCTTAACCCTGCAAGGCGTAATATCGAGGTGATAGTGACTGAAGGTATGCCGGAATTCTGCCTGGTCTTCAATATTTTTAATTCGGCATCCCCAGCGCAGTTCACACTGCCCAGCAATATCCTCATCCAACGCCAGTTCTGGCAGACTCCAGAGACCTCCCCATATACCGCTCGGTGGGCGTTTTTCCAGCATAATATGGCCTTCGGTATTCATTAACAGCAGCATACGTACATTTTTTACTGGCAGGTGC
Organism: Gammaproteobacteria bacterium; assembly: GCA_029880105.1. Classification (GTDB taxonomy): domain Bacteria; phylum Pseudomonadota; class Gammaproteobacteria; order SZUA-229; family SZUA-229; genus LH-M37. Next base: position 8,636 of record JAOUPA010000043.1, on the reverse strand, counting down.
TTTTTAGGCTTGCGTGTCGGCAGTTCATTAACTCGCTGATTTTTATACGCCCTGCAAGCACGTAGCAACGGGCAAAGCGCACAATCAGGGGATGAACGTGTGCATACGGTTGCACCCAGATCCATCATCGCCTGGGTATAGTCGGCCAGTCGCTCATTGGGGGTACAGGCCTCGGCCTTTTCCCATAGCTTGTTCTCAACGGATTTTTTGCCATACCAGCCTTCAATTTCAAAATATCGACTCAATACCCGTTTGACATTACCATCAAGGATCGCATGGCGTTGCCCCAGTGACTGCGCCAGAATTGCACCCGCGGTGGAGCGGCCAATACCGGGTAGCGCCAGCGCCTCTTCAAATTGCTGTGGAAATGCGCCACCATATTCCTGATTGATGATAACAGCGGCCATATGCAGGTTTCTCGCCCGTGAGTAATAACCTAGCCCCGCCCACAGTGTTAGCACATCATCCAGTGATGCGCTGGCCAGACTGGAAATACTGGGGAATTTCGTCAGGAATTTCTGGTAATAAGGTATAACAGTGGCCACCTGGGTCTGCTGCAGCATGACCTCGGCCAGCCACACTTTATAAAGACTACGATTTTGCTGCCAGGGCAGGTCATGACGACCATGTTGATCGAACCAGTCCAGCACCTGCCTGGCAAAGTCTTTATCTACCCCTGTTATCTTCGCACCAACCACTGCCTAGCGCTGCCAGTTACCCGACTTTCCACCGGATTTGCTCACCAGCTTGATGTCATTCATACGCATACCGCGGTCCATGGCCTTACACATATCGTAAATAGTCAGCAGGGTAACCTGTACCGCCGTTAGCGCCTCCATTTCAACACCGGTATTACCGGTCGTTTGCACCGTCACACGACATAGTACGCTGATATTTTTATCATCAGGAATCAGCTCTATATCAACGTGTGACAGGGCGAGTGGATGGCATAGGGGGATTAGCTCTGCAGTTTTTTTCGCGGCCATAATACCCGCAATCCTGGCCACACCCAGAACATCGCCCTTTTTATTGTCACCCGCCAGAATCCGCTGCAATGTCTCAGCACGCATATAAATGCTGCCTTCAGCCACCGCTGCTCGCTGTGTAGGGGGTTTATCGCCCACATTCACCATATGCGCTTCACCGCGATCATTAAAATGGTTCAACTTATCAGCCATAATGCCATGCTCTTAAATATGCTCCGAGCCATACACTCGGGCGAACGTGATCTTCTTTCAGCAAGCATAACAAGAGCACAGCACCCAGAACAATAGCTATATCCTGATGACACTGTCTCTACAAAACAGTTAATATGCTGCCTATGAGCATCCAAGTTAAATTTTTTGCCAGCCTGCGAGAAACAATGGGTATGGATAGCGCACAGATTGATGCCAGGCCTGGTATCACCATTCGAGAAGTGTGGAGCCAGGTCACGCCGCTTGATTACCCCACTAATACACTGTGTGCCATCAATATGGATTACGCCAAACTCGACGATGTCGTCAACGATGGCGATGAGGTGGCTTTTTTCCCGCCCGTGACAGGGGGCTAAAGTGCCCGCCTTTTTATACGAACAGGCGCTCAGGCCACTTCAGGAAATCGAGCAGTACCAGAACCGCCATCTCCGACCCGGCAGTTATGGCGCCTGCAGCAACTTTATCGGTACCATGCGTGACTTTAATGCCGGTGATGATATTCAGCTAATGACACTGGAGCATTACCCGGAAATGACCCAGAAATTTCTGGATCGGCTGTGCTATGAGGCATTGGAAAAATGGGATCTGGTCGATTGTCTAGTTATTCACCGCTTTGGCGAGATTAAACCCGGCGACCCTATTGTGCTCATCTCCGCCTGGTCTGCACATCGAGAAGAGGCCTTTGCTGCCTGCCGCTATCTAATCGAAGAACTGAAAAAGCGCGCCCCCTTCTGGAAGAAGGAATCCACCGGCGAAGACGAGCGCTGGGTGCACGATGCACCCAGTCACTAATCAGCTGGCCTACTGAATCAGGATAAACAGGGCTGACCGGCCACGCTGAATGTTCAGCAGGATCTGTCGGTCATTGTTTCCCACCACCTGTTTAAATTCATCCAGCGTTCTGACGGTACGGCGATTCACCGAAAGAATAATATCACCTTCACGCAGACTGGAATTCCACGCTGGGCTACCCTGCTCTACTTCGGTAACCACCAGATATACATCACCATTATCTTTCGATTCTTCGATAGTAGCACCGGCGAGGCGTTCGTGAACTTTTTTACCTTCGACCACTTCCTCGATCGGGGTCTTGATTACAGCCGTGAGGATTTTGCGTTTATTGTCACGAATCACTTCAATTTTCATTTTCTCGCCGACTCGTAACATGCCAACTGCATTACGCATTGCCGATGCACTCTTGATTACCTCACCATTAATAGCAATGACGACATCACCTGCTTCGAGCCCTGCCTCTTCTGCAGCTGATTTTTCAATTACCTTGGAAATTACCACTCCCTGGTGCAAATCAAGGCCAAACGCCTTTGCTAACTCCGGTGTTAAATTCTGCATTATGACACCTAGCATACCGCGGCGAACTTCACCGTATTCAATCAACTGGTCAACAATCTGACGAACCATATTAATTGGAATTGCAAAACCGATACCGACATTACCCTGACCCCCAGCGGCAATAATTGCAGTATTGATACCAATCAGCTCACCTTTCAGATTCACCAGCGCACCGCCCGAATTACCGGGATTGATGGAAGCATCGGTCTGGATAAAGTCCTCGTAACCTTCAATACCCAGACCGGTTCGTCCGAGTGCACTAATAATACCCGAGGTAACCGTTTGCCCCAGCCCAAAAGGATTACCAATGGCAACAGCGAAATCACCAACCCGTAATGCATCCGAATTTGCCATGGGTATTTCTGTCATATTTTTGGCATCAACTTTTAATAGCGCGACATCGGCATCTGGGTCTGAGCCAACCAGTTCAGCCTCGAACTGTTTACCATCATCGAAAGTCACTTCAATTTCATCCGCACCCTCGACCACATGATGGTTTGTGACGATGAATCCCTTTTTTGCATTGATCACCACACCTGAACCCAAACTCCTGGTTTCTCTGTGTTGTGGCACATTACCAAAGCCCTCAAAAAATCGTTTAAAAAACGGGTCATTTAGCAACGGATTATTTTGTGTTTTGATATGACCTTTGGTTGCGATATTAACCACAGCTGGCCGGGTACGTTCAACGATAGGAGCCAGTGTCGGCAGGGCCTCACCATCAACGCTCACAGGCAGACTTGCCAGTGCAGGCACAGAACCCAAAAGGGCAAGGGCAAATGGAACTAATATTATTGGTTTGATACTAAGCATAACATCTCCTTGGTTGATCACAACACATCGACAAGCCGAGAATATAAAAGTTCTATATCATAAGCTGTCTATTATTATCTATGCAGTCCAAACATTAAAGGCACTTGATGTTCATTTATTGAGCTGGTATGTTCATGCCACTAACTATTAACAGAAATAAGGATACCTAGTATGTCTACACGTTATCTTCTAGCCTTGGTCATTGCGCTACCTTCAGCAGTTTATGCGGCAAATCAGAACTTTGATACCTTAGAGAAAAAGGCCAGTTATAGCATCGGTTTCGACTTCATCACTCGCATGAAGGCTCAAGATGCCAATCTTGATCTCGACACACTGATCCGAGGTATGAAAGATGCCTCAAATGGCAAAGACCCGGCAATATCACAAAATGACATGTCACAGGCAATAAGGGATTTCCAGCAAGCCGTTAACGATATTCGACTACAAAAACAGAATGAACTGGCAGCTAAAAATCTCGAAACTGGAAAGGCTTTTCTCGAAGCCAATGCTAAAAAAGAGGGCGTAATCACGACTACCAGTGGCTTGCAGTATAAAGTGATAAAAGAAGGTACTGGTGCTTCACCAATGCTGGATGACACCGTGGTGACTCATTACGAAGGTCGACTGATCGATGGCCAGGTTTTCGATAGCTCATACAAACGTAATCAACCAGCAACCTTTCCAGTCAAGGGTGTGATCAAAGGTTGGACCGAGGCATTACAACTAATGAAGACTGGTGCCAAATGGCAATTATATATCCCGGCAGATATTGCCTACGGCTCTGCTCAGCGCGGTGAATTTATCAAGCCTAATTCCACGCTTATTTTTGATATTGAATTACTGGAAATAAAAGCCGCCAAGTAATTTCGCACATTATCTGCCCGGGCATGTGCCTGGGCAGAAAGCACAACCGCCTTTATCTTTATACCTAAATTTTACTATCAAGCTCACCTCACCTTAAAGAAGTTCATTAAGTTACCTAACTGATCAGCCTGTTCTTTTAATGTACTTGAATATCTAGCTGCTTCCATTGCTACCCTGTTATTGTCATCTATCATATCATTCATTTCACTAATGGCCTGATTAACCTGATGCACGCCAATTGATTGTTCGTTATTGGCCTGGGCAATTTTCTCAACAACTTCCGATACCTCTCGCACCGATCCAACTATCTCGGCAAGCGCCTCCCCCGAGGCATCTATCTGCTGACTAAATGCATCTACCCGCTTCACACTTTCCTCAATCAGTTCCTTAATCTCTTTTGCAGAGCCCGCTGATCGCTGCGCCAGGTTTCTTACTTCATTGGCGACAACAGCAAAACCTTTACCATTCTCACCTGCCCTCGCTGCTTCTACTGAGGCATTCAATGCCAGTAGATTGGTCTGGAAGGCAATACTATCAATCACAGCTGTTATTTCAGATATCTTCTTGCTACTGGCATCAACCTGGCCCATGCTGCCAATGGTATTTGTGATCGCCAATGCGCCTTCCCGCGCTACCTCGGTTGCCACACTGGCAAGCTCACTCGCCTTTTGTGCATTTTCGGCATTTTCGCTGACAGACTCTGTGATACGCATCATGCTTTCGGTTGTTTCACGCAGGGTTTTCGACTGCCTGTTCATCTGGTTCGACAGGTTTGCATTGTCGACTGATATATCACTTGCTGTATCCTGTATTTCACTGGATGAATTTGTAATACCACGAATGATGACCTGTAGATGCCGATACAAATCGCCCAGTGCACTCATTAGCTTGCCCACCTCATCCCTGCCAGTCTTAAATTCCATTTCGTCGATTAACTCACCACGCGCTAGTCGCTCAATAACATGCTGTATATTACGCATCTTCTGCATTACTAAACGCATCGATAATAATGTACTTAAAAGTATTGAAACTATCACCAGGCCGAATACTATTAATTCTCCATTCATCAAAGATGCAACCGCCTGTGATACTTCTTTGAGCTCTTTTGTCATCAAGCCATAGTGACGATTAATAAAAGGCCTTAATGAATCAGACAACAATATTGCCTGCTTATCAAATTCAGCCATGCTTTTGTTGCCTTTTGCAGTGCCTTCTTTAATATAGGCATTTGCCATCTTTTTGCCCAATGCATAGTAAGTATCAATATTTTTTCTTATGGCATGGACTTCAGCGAGAGCTGCCTGGTCGTTTGATTTTCTGTACTGATCCTCAAAAATCGCCAGTCCAGAAATAAAAGATTCGTAACTTTTGGCTGCCTTATCAAAACCGTCATCAAGGCCGTCCTGTCCGCGGGTTGCTGAAATATCGGTGAGCGATTGTTGAATATGAATAACGTCCTTATCCATTTGCTGCGCTGTATTGGCAAGAATCACTCCCTCTTCCTCTGCCAGTTCTGCGAGATCTCGAACTTCACTACTAAGGTAGTATGTCCATATCGAGGTAAGAATTACCAGGAGAAGAGATATGGATGATAGTGTAAGTATCTTCATCGCAATACTGCATCTAATTCTCTTCATATACTGCCTCTCTTATTCTCGTAATTCCCTCCCTGTTTAATTAATTGTCTGCGCACTAATTCCGTGCACCCCTCCTGCAAGATTAGTCTTTTATGCCAAATATGCCAGCAAATTTCAGCCTTCCAGTTGACAAAAACACCGGGAATTCCTTTTTATTCAACCTGTCGCTGCACCCTAATTTAATCCCGTAATGGCCTGTATCATCAATACTACTCGACGGGCCCCAGCAATGTTCCTAGCCACTGACTCTCTTTTCGGCTATCTAACGCCAGCTTGACCGCCACAGTCAGCGGCACAGAAAGCAGCATGCCCGCCGTACCCAATATCCAGCCCCAGAACACCAGTGACAGGAATACCACCAGTGCAGAGAGGCCCAGTCCCTTACCCATAAATTTTGGTTCTACCACATTACCAATAATGACATTAATCATCACATAGCCAGCCATCACCAGAAATGCTGTGCCAGTACCGAGCTGAATCAGCGCCAGTAACACGGCAGGAACCGCAGCAATAATAGAACCGATATTGGGCACATAATTCAGCATGAATGCCAGCACACCCCATAGCGCAGGGTAATCTACCCCCAGCAGCCATAACCAGAGCGCCACCAGTAAACCGGTGATTGCACTCATCCATGTCTTGATACCCATATAGGTTCTTAGTTTCTCAGCAAATACCGTGGCAAAATTCGTATCGACATGCTCACCACCCAGTGCCTCTATCTTTCTGGAAAAATGCGTCGCTTCCAGCAGAATAAAAATCACCGTTAACAGTATTAAAAATGAATTGGCCATGACATTGCCAAAACCCGACAGGATTGACGCTACCATCTTCATCGCCGCCTTCGGATCGGCATTCGTGCTCAAGTAATCTGTCGGCAGTGCTACGCCCTGCGCCATCAGCCACTGAATAAACACCTGCCACTGCTGGCTAATACGCACCTGATAGGCCGGCAGGTTTTTTGTGAAGTCATCGGCAGAGCTGCCAATCAATAGAGCAAGCATCAGGCTAACAACAATGACTAGGCTCATTACCATAAGCAGCGCGGGAGTTTCACCCAACCCCTTCTTCTGCAACCGGCACATAAGCGGGAAACACAGCATCGCAATAAATACCGATAACAAAAATGGCACCAGCAATGAAGCAGCCTGCTTCATGCCGGCAATAACAATTACCAGCGCAGCACTCACCAGTATGGTTCTTGATGTTCGAGAAAAACCTGACTCCTGCATTTAATTATCCTCCGTATCTAGCTCATCACTTTCATCTACTTCCTGTTCAAGCAATGAAATATCCTGGTCTTCCAGTTCTACCTTTTCTATTTTTTCAAAGCGACTACTGATTTTTTTCGCTGAGGTATTTACCTTCTCAACATCATCATTGGCCTGACGAATATGTTTCGATAAATCGTCCATCCTGTTTTTAAAACGACCGAAATCTTTTGATAACCCAACAAGGTGCTCCTGAATCAGGTGCACCTGTTTTCTCGTTGCCGCGTCTTTCAGCACGGCCCGCACCGTGGTCAATACCGCCATCAATGTTGAAGGTGATACCATCCAGACACGCAGTCGATGCGACTCTTCGACCAGCTCGGGCTGGTGGGCATGAATCTCTGCGAACACCGCTTCGGCCGGAATAAACATGATGGCGCTATCCGAGGTTTCATTCGGGATAATGTACTTCTCAGCAATATCCTTGATATGTTTTTTTACATCCTGACGGAACTGACGTTCTGCGACCAGTCGATCCGCTTCGACGATTTCGTTATCCATCATGCGCTTATAGGAGTCCAAAGGGAATTTTGAATCAATCGCCAGATCACCGGTCGGTTCCGGTAGAAACAGCATGCAATCGACACGTGTACCGTTCGACAAACTATGCTGCAACGAAAAACTGTTTTCTGGCATCATATTTCGCACCAGCGCTGCCATCTGTACCTCGCCAAAGGCGCCACGTGAGCGTTTATCCGATAGCACTTCCTGCAAACTCACCACGTTGCTGGAAAGTTCAGTAATCCTTTTTTGTGCCTCATCGATTTTAGCCAGGCGAGTGACGACATCGGTAAAGGTCTCAGTAGTTTTTTCAAAGCCCTTATTCAGTCGTTTTTCGACCTGACCACTTATTTCGTTCAGGCGCTCGTGCAACAACTGCTGCATCTGTTTATTTGATTCCGCCATTTTCTCGATACTGGACTGGCTCATCTCACCGAGGCGCTTTTCAATGCTGTGTTGCATCTCACCAAAGCGTTTTTCAAACTTACTCTGCATTTCGCCGATAGCTATATGCTGGGCATCACGCGCCTCACTCAGTTTGGACTCGATATTCTGAAACTGGCGATTCTGCTCATCACTGCGCATGTCAGTTCGATCCTGCTGGCTACGCATACGCCACAATAGTGCGGCAATCATCACCAGCAATACCAGCATCAATAAATTAATAAGGCCTATCTCGTTCATATTCCTGTCTTTATATGTATTTCCTGTCCGTGTTATCTTACACACAATTTCTCGTTAAACGCACCTATTCCCTAACTCTATGAGTACCATTCTTTGTCACATCTCAGATATTGCAGACCCCGGTAGCAAGTCCTTTCAGATCACTCATAACAACGAGGTACTTGATATTTTTGTCGTCCACAAAGACGGTGAATTTCATGCCTTCATTAACCGATGCCCCCACACCGGCATCAATCTGGAGTGGCAGGAAGACCAGTTTCTGGATATGGATCACGCCTTTATTCAATGCTCAACCCATGGTGCACTGTTCGAGATAGAGA
>JAOUPA010000189.1 GCA_029880105.1 Gammaproteobacteria bacterium | reverse complement strand
AGATTTGCCGGAGCCTGAAACGCCGGTAATGCAGGTAAACAGGCCGACGGGAATTTCCAGGTCGACCGACTGTAGATTGTTGCCGCAGGCTCCCTTGATTGTGAATAACTTGTCCGTTTTTGCCGTGCGATGATCGGGTACTCTAATACCTCTTACACCGGAGAGAAACTGCCCTGTGATGGATGCAGGCGTGTTGATAATATCCTGATAGCTACCCTCGGCGATGATTTCACCGCCATGCACACCGGCGCCTGGGCCGATATCGATAATGTGGTCGGCACTACGAATCGCGTCCTCATCGTGTTCGACCACAATCACGGTATTACCAATATCACGCAGGTGGTTTAGTGTTTCAAGTAATCGGTCATTATCTCGCTGGTGCAGGCCGATGGAGGGTTCATCGAGAATATACATCACACCAACCAGGCCTGCGCCGATCTGGCTGGCGAGTCGGATGCGTTGTGATTCACCACCCGACAGGGTGTCTGAACTTCTATCCAGCGTTAGATAATCCAGACCGACATTGACCAGGAATTTTAGTCGAGAAGAAATTTCGGCATTGATCTTTTCTGCAATTTCACCACGTTTACCCGAGAGGTTCAGATTTTGAAAAAACTCGTGTGCATGCAGTATCGGCAGGGCGGTAATCTGCGCCAGGGTATGGTCCTGAATAAAAACATGGCGCGCGGCCACATTCAGGCGGCTGCCTTCACAGGCTGGGCAGGTTTGCTGTGACATGTACTTGGCCAGCTCTTCACGCACAATATTGGAGTCGGTCTCATGGTAACGGCGTTCCATATTGAGCAGCACGCCTTCAAAGGTATGTGTGCGCTTTTTACCTCGACGGCCACGATGGCCTGGGTAATGGAATTCGATCTTATCCTTGCCGCTACCATACAGCAGAATTTTTTTGAATTTGTCATCCAGTTCCTCATAGGGAATCTCGATGTCGAATCCATAGTGTTCAGACAGTGCCTGGATAATGCTGAAATAATAGGCATTCCGGCGATCCCAACCACGGATCGCACCCCCGGCGAGACTGATATGCGGATTGCAGACAACACGGTTAGCATCAAAAAACTGTTTACTGCCCAGGCCATCACAGTCTGGGCAGGCACCGGCAGGGTTATTGAAAGAGAACAGGCGGGGCTCCAGCTCCTGCAAACTATAACCACAGGTCGGGCAGGAAAAACGTGCCGAGAAAATCAGATCAGGTTTATCTGTCTCATCCATAAAGGCGATACTGGCGACATCATTAGCCAGATTCAACGCAGTCTCAAAAGATTCGGCCAGCCTGAGCTTGATATCCTCGCGTACCTTGAAACGATCAATGACCAGCTCGATAGTATGCTTCTTGTTGGCATCCAGCTCCGGAACCTCATCGAGCTCGTAAATGTCACCATCAACGCGTGCACGGATGAAACCCTGTTGTTTGAAATCAGCGATCAGGTTGTGAAACTCGCCCTTGCGATCTAACACCACCGGTGCAAGCAACATCAGTTTTGAATCTTCCGGTAACTCGAGTACCTGGTCCACCATCTGGCTGATGGTCTGGGCCTCCAGCGTGATGTCGTGTTTGGGACAGCGTGGTGTGCCGGCACGGGCAAACAGCAGGCGCAGGTAGTCGTAAATTTCCGTGGTCGTGCCCACGGTTGAACGGGGGTTGTGCGAAGTGGTTTTCTGCTCAATCGAAATTGCTGGTGACAGGCCCTCGATATGATCGACATCGGGTTTTTCCATCATCGACAGAAACTGGCGCGCATATGTTGAGAGCGACTCCACGTAGCGGCGCTGGCCTTCGGCGAACAGGGTGTCGAAAGCCAGTGATGATTTGCCTGAACCAGACAGGCCGGTAATGACAATCAGCTTGTCACGGGGAATATCGAGGTTGATATTTTTCAGGTTGTGCGTGCGCGCACCGCGTATCTGGATAGTGTCCATGAGGTTTGTCGCTGTATCTCTAAATCTGTATCGGGTTTCTAAAAAGCAATCTGGTAGAATGCCTCTTTTTTGTATGAAAGGTCAACCTGCGCGCGCGAATATGTCAGTATTTCAGGAACAATTAGGTCAACAGGAAAGACGTGCGGGCATTTCACTGGCATTGATTTATGCCTTTCGCATGTTTGGCCTGTTTCTGATCCTGCCCGTTTTTGCCCTGCACGCTGAAACCCTGCCAGAAACCACGCCCATGCTCACCGGGCTGGCACTGGGTATCTATGGTTTTACCCAGGCGATACTGCAAATTCCCTTTGGCATGCTCTCCGATCGTATTGGCCGTAAACCGGTCATCGCCGCCGGTCTGGTGATCTTCGCGCTGGGCAGCCTGCTGGCGGCCTCCTCGGATAGCATCTACGGCATTATTGCCGGCAGGGCACTGCAGGGTGCGGGTGCCATTGCCTCGGTGTTGATGGCGCTGGCCGCAGACCTGTCCAGGGAAGAGCATCGCACCCGAATGATGGCCATGATCGGTATGAGTATTGGTGTCGCTTTTGCAGCATCCATGGTGCTGGGGCCGCTGGTCAATGAATGGGTTGGTGTTTCAGGTATCTTTTCCGGTACCGCCGTGCTGGCAATACTGGGTATCGCCATTTTGTACCTGTTTGTACCCAACCCACTCGTTAGCCATTTCCACCGTGATGCCGAAGTACAGACAGCGAGCCTGAAATCAGTGCTGAAAAATACAGACCTGCTCCGGCTGGACATGGGCATTTTTACCCTGCATTTTGTCATTATGGCCGTATTCCTGGTGATCCCACTGGAGCTGCGCGATGATGCGGGTATTGCCGCCAGCCAGCACTGGCAGATCTACCTGCCTATATTTGTGGTCTCAGTCATCCTGATGGTGCCATTCATTATCCTGGCTGAGAAAAAAGACCTGATGAAGCCGGTGTTTGTTGGCGCCATTGCCGGGCTGATTGTGGCCGTACTTGGCCTGCTCAGCGGCCACGACCTGGTCACTATTGTTACTTTCCTGGTGCTGTTCTTTGTTGCCTTTAACCTGCTTGAGGCCAGCCTGCCATCACTGGTCAGTAAGACCGCCCACGCTGACCAGAAAGGCACCGCCATGGGCGTGTACTCTACCAGCCAGTTTCTTGGCACCTTTGCCGGTGGCGCACTTGGAGGTATTGCCCATGACCTCTGGGGCATTAATGGGGCCTACTGGCTGGTTCTGGGCATATTGCTGGCCTGGTTTGTTATCGCCGCATCCATGAAAAAACCAAGGAACCTGAGTACCTTCCTGATGAAGGTCGGCAACATTACTGAACAGCAGTTACTGGCCGTTGATGGTGTCATTGAGGCAGTGATCATCAGGGAAGAAGGCGTGGCCTACCTGAAAGTACAGAAGAGTATTCTGAACGAAGAAAAGCTGTCATCCTATGCGGCAGACGTATAAACTGTAGCACTGTTTTTAGAACAGCAAGCCAAACATAGATAAAGCAAATATCGCGGAGAATAGAAAAATGGCACGAGGAGTAAACAAGGTAATTTTAGTGGGCAATTGCGGCAAGGACCCGGAAACTCGCTACATGCCTTCTGGTGGTGCGGTAACCAATGTTTCAATCGCTACCTCAGAAAGCTGGAAAGACAAGCAGAGCGGCGAAACCAAAGAACGCACTGAATGGCACAATGTTGTATTTTTTAATCGCCTGGGTGAAATTGCCGGCGAATACCTGAAAAAGGGCTCACAGATCTACGTTGAGGGTGCACTCAGAACCCGCAAGTGGCAGGATAAAAATGGCCAGGATCGTTACACCACCGAGATTGTCGCCAGCGAAATGCAGATGCTGGGCAGCCGTAGCGGTGGCGGTGATAGC
>JAOUPA010000188.1 GCA_029880105.1 Gammaproteobacteria bacterium | reverse complement strand
TGCCTGCTCCAGGTGCTCCATACCCTCGACGGTGCAGTGTGCACGCAAATAATCGCGCTTTGCCCACCAGGCCAGTGCCATTTCAAAAATGGAAATACCGATGCTGCGATAACTGGCCTTGACCAGCTTTTTTATATCGTCTTCTTTATATTCAGGGTAGGCCTGCTGGATATTGATACGTGTAACACGACGGCGTGCAGGCGCCAGTCGATAAAGCAGCCAGCCAAGCAATGCACCGATCGCTTCAATGGCGCGCAGAGGTAATAGCGTCACCAGGCGCAGGAACATAAAGAACAGCCACATGCCCCAGAACCTGGGGTGCAACCAGCGTTGCAGTTGTAGTCCGGATGCTTTACTCATTATCAATAATTCAGGAGGGCGATAACCACTGGTTTATCTGTTCGATGTCTGCAGCGGACAAAAGCCCGGCGGCGTATTTCAGTGATAGCAGTTTCAGGATCGAGTCGTAGCGTGCACTGGCGTAGTCGCGCTGGCTCTTGAACAGGTTGCCCTGTGCCAGCAGAACATCGACACTGGTGCGTGTACCAACTTCAAAACCGAGCTGTGTCGCCTCGGTCGCTGTCTGGGTAGAAATCAAAACCTGCTTGAAGGCCTCAACCTGCGCGACTGCTGCCTGTACACCGAGATAGGCAACACGCATTTCCTGGATGGTCTGGCGCTGCTGTTTTTCCAGCGAAATTTTTGCCGCATCGAGTTCGGCTGCGCTCTGACGAACTTTCGAGCTGGTGTAACCGCCGCTATAAATCGGGATGTCCAGGCTCAGGCCAATCGTCGTGTCATCGACATCACGGCCACCCAGACCGAGTGAGCTACCGTCGGCACTGGTTGAGCTGTGTTGTGCGTTTAAATTTAAAGTGGGATAGTGGCCAGCACGCTGGCTGTCATAATTTTCTTTCGCTGCCTCGAGTGCATAACGTACGGCACGTAAGTTCAGGTTATTGGCCAGTGCCTTGTCCTGCCATGTCTTGATATCTTCCAGTTCGGGAAAGCTGATCGAAATGGTTTCTTTCAAATGATACAGTGATTCTGGTCGCTGCTTGATAATGAACCAGAGTGCCTCCTGCTGGTTGCTGAGCTCATTGCTGGCAACAATTGCCTGCGCAATTGCCGAATCATATTTGGCCTGTGCCTCTTTGACATCGGTGATTGCAATCAGTCCAACCTTGAAGCGTTCCTTGTTCTGTTTTAGCAGTCGCTCATTGGCCTTTTTTTCGGCCTCGGCAAAAGCCACATTATCCTGCGCCGCGAGCACGGCAAAATACGCCTGCGCCAGTTGGAGAATTAAGGTCTGTTTCGCCGCCTCGTACTGGGCCAGTGCCTGCGCACTGATTGCCTCACTGGCATCCATGGCATCGAATAGCTGCTGGTTGTACAGGGTCTGTGTCAGCGTAATACGGTAACCATCGGTGGTGTAGTCGGATTCGCCGTTGCTAAAGCTGCCGGTGGCATTGCTCGTCTCGGTCGTATTTTTCTGGGTGAAAATGCTGGCTGATAAATTGGGTAACAGGGCCGCGGTGCTTTGTGACTCGGCCTCGCTGCTGGCGAGATATTCAGCGCGGGCAGTCTGTAACAGGGTGTCATTTTCCTGCGCCAGTGTCAGTGCCTGTACCAGGTCGAGCGCGAATGCCGGGGAGGCGGTCAGGCCAAGGCTGCAAATCAAAACATGGAAAATGGGGGTTAGCTTCAAAGCAATTATCCTGCGCCGTCAGTGTCGCTCTAATAAGTCGCCATCGTGTTATCAATAATCTTGGCCCAGGCATCGACACCACCTTTGAGGTTTATGACATTGTCAAAGCCGGCCTGTTCAAGATAATAACCGATTTGTCGGCTGCGAATACCATGATGACATATAACCACGGTCTCACGGTTTTTATCAAGTTCGTCAATCTGGTGTAGTACCTGTGCCATGGGTATGAGCTGGCTGCCCGCGATACGGCATATATCGTATTCCCACGGCTGGCGCACGTCGAGTAACAGCGGGCGTGAATCACAGGTCTTGAGGTAATGCTCAAGCTGTTTTGCGTCGAATTCACGCATTGGGTATAGAGTCTGAAATCAGGAGATAAAACTAGAATTCAAAAGTCTTGGCTTTTTCGGCACCGCAGAGTGAGTCAATGCTGGTTTCGAATACATCTTTAATCGTCCACTCTTTCTCACCAGTACGGGTGACCAGGTGCGCGGTCATTACCGGTGCCTGGCCAGTAACCACGAACAGGCGGCCACCGACTTTCAGCATTTTTTTGTAGTCTTCGGGAATGGCTGGCATCGAACCGGTAATCGCAATCGCATCGTAGAACTGCTTCTGCTTCAGGCTCTGGGTGGCATCACCTTCAATAATGGTGGCATTATCGATATTGAGTTTGGCCAGGTTACGCTCGGCCTGTGCACACAGGTCTTCATTAATTTCGACACTATCAACGTGGCGGGCCAGTTTGGCCATGCAGGCAGTCAGGTAGCCGGTACCCGTGCCGATTTCCAGCACGACATCATCCTTGTCGATATTCAGGTGCTGCAGAATGCGGCCTTCAATATTCGGGTTGAGCATACAGCAGCCGCCCTCGCTATCATTCAGCGGGATACGGGTATCGACATAGGCCAGGTTTCTGTAGTGCTCCGGCGTGAAATCTTCGCGAGGCACAGATCGGAGAACATCAAGAACACGGGGATCGAGTACATCCCAGGGGCGTATCTGCTGTTCAACCATGTTGTAGCGGGCTTTATCGAAATCCATACTATTCATCACTTATGTTTGTTGGTCATTTGCTCAATGCAGCGATTGTACCTTGCTAATCAGAATGATGGCAAATAACACCCGGTTTCCAGAATGACATTCCAGTTCATCGGGTATCTGTACCGCTTACCGTGTTAATATTCACAATCAGATTTTGCTCCAGAGAGCCCGGAAAAGAGATACCTAATAATGAGTGCCATCCCAGACGAATTCCTGCAACGAACCACCGAACTGTCATCTGCCTCCAGAAAACCGCTGGATGGCTCGAAAAAGATCTACGTGCAGGGCTCGAGAGACGACATCCGGGTGCCGATGCGTGAAATCCACCTGGACGATACCAACGCCAGTTTTGGTGCAGAGCCCAATCCACCGATCCCGGTTTATGACTGCTCCGGCCCGTACACCGACCCCGATGTCGAAATCGACCTGTTAAAGGGTATGCCCGATGTGCGCAGCGCGTGGATTGCCGAGCGTGATGATACCGAACTGCTCGATGGCCCGAGCTCGGCATACGGCCAGCAGCGCCAGAGTGATCCATCGCTGAAGCACCTCAGGTTTGAGCATATCCGTGCGCCGCGCCGTGCCAAAGCCGGTAAGAATGTCAGCCAGATGCACTACGCGCGTCAGGGTATCATCACCCCGGAGATGGAATACGTCGCCATCCGCGAGAGCATGAAGCTACAGCAGCTGCGCAAAGACCCTGCCTATGCCAAGGTGCTCAGGCAGCACCCCGGCCAGAGTTTTGGCGCCAACCTGCCGAATGAAATCACCCCCGAATTCGTCCGCGATGAAATCGCCGCTGGCCGCGCCATTATCCCGGCCAATATCAACCACCCCGAGCTCGAGCCGATGATCATCGGCCGCAACTTCCTGGTCAAGATCAACGGCAACCTCGGTAACTCGGCAATCACCTCCAGCATCACCGAAGAGGTCGAGAAGATGGTCTGGGGCATCCGCTGGGGCAGCGACACCATTATGGACCTGTCCACCGGCAAGAACATCCACGAGACCCGCGAGTGGATCCTGCGTAACGCACCCGTGCCCATCGGCACCGTGCCGATCTACCAGGCACTGGAAAAGGTTGGCGGTGTTG
>JAOUPA010000187.1 GCA_029880105.1 Gammaproteobacteria bacterium | reverse complement strand
CTTCTTCTGGGTTATCGGTCAACTCGAGATTATGGGATTCGGCAAGCACATCGGTCATTCGGGATGAATCGTATTCGTTCATCTGACAACCGAAGGTCTTGATATAGAGCTTGCGGGTCACGATATTGCGGAATCAGCCAGGGCGCTGATTGGGGTAGTACTTGTCATTAGTGAGCAGATTGTCCTGCGGTAGTTCTTGATAGGCGAAGAATACCACGAATAAGGCCTTGAAATCACTATGAGGATCACCTCTATATGAAAACATCATCTCAACTAATAACAATAAAAAAGCAGCCTTTCGACTGCTTTTTTCATCAACGTGTCGTACAGCGAGCAGTACTTTACGAATCTTCCAGCGCGCGAATCTCGCCATCGGCATAACGCAGGCGTATCGCCAGTGAACGTGCAAGCGAGTTGAAAAATTCCATGCCGAGACGTGGATGCCTGGCTGCAACAGCATCAAAACGTTCGCGTGAAATCTCGTACAGTTCAGTTGCGGTTTCAGCCACCGCATCGGCCGAACGCGTTTCGCGATCAAGGAATGCCATGTCACCGAAGAAGTCACCACGCCTGAAGGTAGCAATATGAAACTCGCCGCCTTCCTGCAATTTCAGCACGATCTTTACGCCACCTTTACGGATCAAATAGATGGCGTCCCCGGTTTCGCCCTGGTGGAACAGGGTCTCGCCGGGTGCAAGGCTGCGTTCCACGGCACAGGCCTCAAGTGCCTGCAACGTCTCCTCGCTACGCCCCTGGGTAAAGGCGAAATCACGTAACTTGATCGGCGGCGCTGATGTCCTCAGGGGTTGCCCGGCTTCTTCCAGAATATGGTTTTCAACCCACTCAAGTGCATCGGAAAGCTGGGGGAAAATCTTGCCATGGCTTTCCGGCGTGACCAGGCCGACTTCGTCGAAATAAATGTGCAGATTGGTGCCCGTGGGCAATTCCCTGGGCAGGTTGCTGAACAGTAGCTTTGCACCCCTCTGCTCAAGGCGTGCCTCGATCTGTTCAAGCACATGCACCGCGGTGTAATCCACCCCGCGTACCCGGCGCATATCCAGGATAATGAAGCGGCGGGTTTTCAGGTCTTCTTCGAGTTCAGAGTACAACTGGTCAGTGGTACCGAAGAACAGGTTGCCTTCGAGCTCGCAGATCAGGATTTCCTCACCACGGCGCGCCAGTATTTCCATCTGCTCGGGCAGGCGGCGCTGGCGTGATAACATCTGGCAACCGGTGAGGCGACGATGGATCACCGTGCCCCTGATCAGCTCGCGGATGAACAGGATAATAGCGAGCGCGATACCGACACCGGAGGCCTGGATCAGCCCGACACTAACAGCGACACCGATCACAATAACGATCACCATGAAGTCGAGCATGGTCGAGCGTTTCTTCAGCAGGCTAAAGATGCTCCAGTCGAACATTCGATAGGCAACGACGATCAGGATACCGGCCAGTGCCGCGATCGGGGCCCATGCCACCAGGCCACCGAGCAGGAGGAATGCGAGTAGCACAAACCCGCCGCTCAGCAGACCCGAGAGGCGCGAATTGCCACCGCTGGCAATATTGACCAGTGTCGGCCCCGAGGTGCCTGCACCGGGCATGCCGCCGACCGTGGCCGAGCAAATATTGGCCACCCCCTGAGCGATCATTTCGCGGTTCGAGTTGTGACGGGTGTGGGTCAGCGCATCCACCAGCACGCAGGTCTTCAGGGTATCGATGGACAGCAGTACCGACAGCGTCAACGCCGGCATCAGGATCAGGCCAAGGTCGTGGAAACTGAGTTCGACAAGCCCGGTCCAGCGCCCGCTAAAGGCATCGAGAAACGAGCCGCCCTGGCCGCCGAGCTCGCCGATCAGCAGCGGGTTGCCCTCGATGTGCAACAGTTCGGGTTTGAACAGGCCGAGCGCGAAATAGGCGGCGATGCCAGCCACCAGGCCGAGGATGGCTGATGGCACGACTTTGGTAATTCTTGGGGCAAGCATCATCACTGCGATTGTGACCACCCCGACGGTCACCCCGGGCCATTGCCACAAGCCCGGCTCACCGAGCGCGTGGAGTGCTGGCGTGTCCTTGGCCCAGCCGAAAAACGGTGGCAACTGCTTGAGAAAAATCACGACACCGACACCACTGAGGTAGCCGGTCACCACCGGGTACGGAATATATTTGATCAGTGTGCCGCCACGGATGGAGCCGTAAAACACCTGCAGGGCGCCAGATATCAGTGCGGCCAGCGTCATCAACACCATCACCCGTCCCGGCGACTGGCCGGCCCCCACCAGCTCGATTGAAAGCGCGGCCATCACCGCGGCGGCAGGCGCACACGGTGCCGTTACCAGCGCACGGGTGCCGCCAAATATCGGCGCAACCAGGCCCAGACCAACAGCTCCGATAATACCGGCCATCGCGCCCAGCGCGGTCGAACCCTCGCCCAGTGGCGAATAGATCGCAACACCAAACGCGATCGACGCCGGCAGCACGACCAGCATCGACGCCAGCCCACCCCAGATATCATTCACCTGACTTTGTTGTAGTGACCACCTCATAATCAATCAAGTTTAGTCCAGTACCTAAGCAATTGCGCTGCGAAACCGTATCTGGGAATACATCATGGCTCAATCTCTGGTGGCATTATCGTCAACTCACTCAATCGTTGGTGTGTTTAAAAAACTGATTACTTCAGTGCCCGGATCTTCCGGCTTAGCACCGTCAATACAGCTATTACATTCACCAAGGCAGGGATGCGGGTGAAGCACAGGCTGATCACCGAACCTGACAAAGCTGTCACTTCAAATGTTAAATAATGACAATTTTGTCACTAATCCATTATTGACAGCTGCTCTCTTTTACAGCATTAAACCCAAATAACAAGTTAAAAATCATAAACTTAATTACCTGTTGTGTTACCTGGCACACTGCTTGCCATAATATTAAAAAAATTATTTTTTATAAAAAACAAGGCCTTTATGTTTTGTTGGTTAAAAGCAGCCTTTCATCTGCTTTATTGCACATTCAAACAGGCTCATATTGAATAACTACGCCGTTATTACTACATTTGGCTTCGTAAAACTGTTAATTACTAGAGGAAGGGGAAAATGGAAACGGTACGCATCACACAAAAATATTCAGTGCTTGTTTTAAAGAGCTTATTCGGATTTGCCCTGTTAATTTCAACGGCACAGACCGCTATGGCCGTCACTGCGACGCAGCTGACAACGCTGGAATTATATAATCGCGATGATGATATGGGGAGTTATTATAGTCATTCTAAGTCTTACCCAGAAAGCTTTACCGACGTTAATGGCACCATTTTTTTCACTCAAGACAATGCCTTTTCCGGCAGGGAGTTGTGGAAAACAGACGGTACCGAGGCAGGCACCGTACTGGTCAAGGATATTTATCCAGGAGCAAACAGTTCCAGTCCTGGACATTTTACCAACGTCAACGGTACGCTGTTCTTCACTGCAACCACTAGCACTAAAGGCAGGGAACTGTGGAAATCGGATGGTACCGAAGCCGGTACCGTGCTGGTCAATGATATTTATCCAGGATCAAAAGGTAGCTTTAATCAATATCATCAGCCTTACGAATTACCCACCAATGTCAACGGCACACTGTTCTTTGCAGCAAACAGAACCAGTGCAGGTGTGGAACTGTGGAAATCAGACGGCACCGAAGCAGGTACCGTGCTGATCAAATTCTTTGAACGGGGAACTAGCTATTCCTCTCTCACAGAACTCACTAACGTCAATGGCACGGTGTACTTTATTGCCTACACCAGCGCCGCAGGATACGAACTATGGAAAACAGACGGCACAGAAGCAGGCACGGTGCTGATCAAAGATATTAACCCAGGGACCGCCTACTCCTATC
>JAOUPA010000186.1 GCA_029880105.1 Gammaproteobacteria bacterium | reverse complement strand
GGCTTCGGCGAATTCTCGCAGTCGTTGTTTCAGGCTGGCCAGGCTGGTGTCGGTCATTTTTATGCTGATACAGGCATGTGCTGCCTTTGATCCCTTTTTATATGAGCCGCTTGATCAGCATCCTTACCTGCGCGGGGTCTTTCTTCCGTGGGATTTATGCTTTGATCGTATCACACAGTTTTGGTGATGACACTAAGTTGTTGATCTTTAATATTAAAAGTGACTAATGTTTAAGGTCCCTCGACGGCGCTGCGCTTGCTCGGGATGACAGAGGTGGGGGTTCGGGATGACTGGGTGTAAGGTCCCTCGACTTCGCTCGGGATGACAGATGGGGTGCTTGGGATGACAGTGGGGGTGCTCGGAATGACGGTGGGTTGGGTGACGGGCAGGTACAGGGTGTGTGCCCTTTTACCTGCCCTTTAAGTTACTGGCCTGTTTAGTCCTGGTCGCGCAGGCGGGCTATGCGCTCATCCAGCGGTGGGTGTGACATAAACAGTTTTTTCATGCCGGCGCCGATGCCACCACTGATGCCAAAGGCGGCTAGCTGGTCGGGCAGGTGCGGCTGTTTTACGGTTGATTTTAATCGCTCCAGTGCGGAGGCCATTTTTAGCTTGCTGGATAAATGGGCGCCGCCGGCATCTGCCCTGAATTCGCGCTGACGACTGAACCACATGACGATGATGCTGGCCAGCACGCCGAGGATGATTTCTGCAATGATGGCGGTGATCCAGAATGCCGGGCCATGGCCGCGCTCGACTTTGAAGATGACCCGGTCGACGACATGACCAATCACCCGCGACAGGAATATAACGAAGGTGTTTACCACGCCCTGGATCAGTGCCAGGGTGACCATGTCACCATTGGCGACATGACTGACTTCGTGGGCCAGCACGGCTTCTGCTTCATCTTTGGTCATGGTGTTTAACAGGCCGGTGCTCACCGCGACCAGGGCATTGTTACGCGACATGCCCGTGGCAAAGGCATTCATATCGGGGGCATCATAGATGGCGACTTCGGGCATACCGATGCCGGCCATTTCAGCCTGGCGTTGCACGGTGGCAAACAGCCATTGTTCCTGGTTTGTGCGTGGGGTTTCAATCACCTTTGCACCGGTAAAACGTTTGGCTGTCCACTTCGACATGGCCAGTGAAATAAACGAGCCGCCGAAACCAAACACCGCGGCAAACAGCAGCAGGCTGTTGATATTCAGGTCGACACCCTGTTGATCAAGGATGCTCTCGAATCCCAGCAGGCGCAGGGTTATGCCCAGTACCAGGACGATGGCGATATTAGTGGCTAAAAATAAAACAATGCGTTTCATTGCAATGCAGGCTCCGGTTGCTAGTTAATTATCGGTTCATAGATTATGGCTGTGAAGATTAGTTCACTAAGCCGTGTTATTTTTCAGGGTGATATATGAGGGCGGTTGCTGGAATAGCAACGGCTTAGAACTTGACCGACGGGTATTTCAGGGCCAATAAAAAGCCACCTTGTTGAGGTGGCTTTTTTTGTTTGGTCGGGACGAGAGGATATAGCATTTCTTGCCAAAGAAGGTAAATAACTCACTGATGAAACTCGGTGTAAAAACTTCATCTACAACCAGTAATCTGAAATAGTCCATTTCCGTTTAAATTCTTCACTTGCTATTAGTGCATCTGCAACAGGCTGTAGAAATACCTTAACACTCGTCACAACTTCGGCAAAATCAACGGGCACATGTTCCTGCCCCAACCGTTTATAAAAAGCTTTCCATTGTCCTTCTTTGCTGGTTACAAACCCATCTGTAAAAGCAGTAATCACTTCAGGTATCTCAGTACCTCGATGCTCAAGTGTAAGTCTTACAGCTTCAGCCAGCTCCATGCCATTAAACTCAAACTGGCGGGATAGTAGCCAGGTATCATAAAAGTCTTTCATCCGACTATTCAGCTCACCCAATTTGATCATTGCTTCAAACTTCTCAGCTATAGCACTCTCACGGCTATAACAAAGCAATTTGGGTGCTGGAAAATCCAGTATGGTTGGCAACTCGGTTTCAACAGGCTCAGGATGTACAATATCTCCAAAGCCAACATCTATTTGCATGGGTACACGCGCATTATCCAGGGTACCATTAAATCGTACTCGCACCCCTTCATAATCAGCATCTTCTTTTATGATTTCTCCTCTGATCGTGCCAGGATCAAAAATCAGCCCATCGTCAAATTCTATAGCACTAATATCAGCAATCTGAGCGCGTATAGCATCTACCTCGTTACTGGTTTTACCCAGCATATCGATATCCATGGTTGGGCGAATTTCTGGTGACTTCCAGGCGCGTAGCATCAGTGCACCTTTTAGAATAAAGCACTCTGAATGTTCAGACTGAGTTAAACGATATAGAAATCGCTCCATTGCATAATACTGAAGCAACTCGGCAAAAGGCCGTTTATCCTGGTCTGCCTGATTCTTAAGCTTCTGACGAACTGAAGCGGCAATATTCTTAGTCACAGACTTGCCTCCAGATATGACCTCATAACCTTTTCTACACGACATATACGAGCAAACTTGAGTAGCTTATCCATATTAATTTTTTTCTCGCTTCTATAGAGTTTCAGCGCCTCTAGCACCACGTCCATACCCAGTTTATTACGATACTTGAAACAGTCTGCCAGCGTCTTTTCAGGACTATAAATTTTGACTGTAACCCCATCAATGGAATGCTGTTCAATACCCGCTTCAAATGCCTCAACTGAAAACTTGTATGCGTGTACTGGTGGATTATCTAGTGAGGGCATTCTGGCACTTCGTGGCACAGCCACAGATACCTTATGAGGAATCTGTGTAGTCATCCCATGATATGACAGTGCCGAAACCAGGCAAACAACAGCTTTAGGAAATCGCAGGCTAACAGTGACAAGGTCTGGATTACTGATTGGTGGTAGATCCACCAGACGATAAATACCCCTGGAAACTTGCTCCAGTACACCCTCATCCCGCATTTTATAAAGGGTATGACGAGATATTCCATACTTAATGGCTTCACTCATACGGAGCTGACCACCGTGTTGATGAAATATCTCTTCAGGCGGTATTTTGTTCTTAAGAACAGACATAATGTCACCACTTATTTATATATGGTAACAATATGTCTGTTTTAGTATAAAATCAAGCTAAAGTTTAGGAAAGATACAGCCCACAACCAGCACCTGATTTTGGAAAGATTTAACAGACAAAAATCTAAATGTCATGGAATATTCCAGGAAAACCGAAATTTCTGTCACGATTTAGTCACAGGGAAATAATAAAAGAAAAAAGCCAAATTAAGACAATTTATAATTCTTTGATTTTATTGAAAAAAATTGGTCGGAACGAGAGAGCGAAAAGTGACCGTTTGTCCTAAATGGACAAACGCAGAGCATTGAGCGCCCGGCAGGGATGCCGGGCCGGATACCTGCTACATGGATGTAACTTTAGTCAGTTGAGTAAAATGCCTGGTCGGGACGAGAGGGCGAAAGGCGACCGTTTGTCCTAAATGGACAAACGCAGCGCATTGAGCGCCCGGCAGGGATGCCGGGCCGGGCACCCTGCTACATGGATGTAACTTTAGTCAGTTGAGTAAAATGCCTGGTCGGGACGAGAGGGCGAAAGGCGACCGTTTGTCCTAAATGGACAAACGCAGCGCATTGAGCGCCCGGCAGGGATGCCGGGCCGGGTACCCTGCTACATGGATGTAACTTTAGTCAGTTGAGTAAAATGCCTGGTCGGGACGAGAGGATATAGCATTTCTTGCCAAAGAAGGTAAATAACTCACTGATGAAACTCAGTGTAAAAACTTCATCTACAACCAGTAATCTGAAATAGTCCATTTCCGTTTAAATTCTTCACTTGCTATTAGTG
>JAOUPA010000185.1 GCA_029880105.1 Gammaproteobacteria bacterium | reverse complement strand
CAATACGCAAACGATCATTACGCTTCACCTTGATCTGTTTGCCCGGCGTCTGGTACTTGGTCATTGCACGACGACGCAAGGTCAGCGAAATGGCGGCAACAATCGCCACCAGCAAAATGACGGCTGCAATTTCAAAGGGCAGTACATACTCGGTGTACAAAATACGACCCAGCTCTTTGGTATTGCTGTAATCGGCATCATGGCGCACTGCCTGCTGCAGGGAATCATCAGCCAGCACATCGGGACCTACAGGTCCAACAACCCAGATCATCTGCGCTGCCAGCACCAGTGCAATCAGTGCCCCGATTGGCAAATACTTAACAAAGCCCTGGCGCATCTGCACTATATTGATATCGAGCATCATCACCACAAACAGGAACAGCACCATCACCGCACCAACATAAACCAGCACCAGCGCAATCGCGAGGAACTCGGCTTCGAGCAACAACCAGAGCGCGGAACTACTAAAGAATGACAACACCAGAAATAAAGCAGAGTGCACCGGATTACGCGCAGTGATCACACCCAGTGCTGCAACAATCAGTATGGTAGCGAACAAATAAAAATTGAAATCAATAAAAGTCATTATCTATACTTCGCATCGGCTGCTTTATTGGCTGCAATTTCGGCTTCGTACTTGTCACCGATTTCCAGCAATTTATCCTTGGTCATAATCTGAGTACCTTTTTCTTCAAAGTGATACTCAAAAATATGCGTTTCAACAATCGCATCTACCGGGCAGGCCTCTTCGCAGAATCCGCAGTAAATACATTTGAACAAATCAATATCATAACGTGTGGTTCGACGCGAACCGTCTGCACGCTCCGCCACATCGATGGTAATGGCCAGTGCCGGGCAAACCGCCTCACACAATTTACAGGCAATACAGCGTTCTTCACCATTGGCATAACGACGTTGTGCATGCAAGCCACGAAAACGCGGTGACATCGGTGTCTTTTCTTCCGGATATTGAATCGTAATTTTGCGCGAAAACAGGTAACGCCCAGTCACGCTCAGGCCTTTCAGCAATTCCCAGAAAGTGAAGCTCTTAATAAAATGCGCGATTGTTTTCATCATTAAACCGCCCATGGGCCGACTTTGGCCACAAACATCAATGCCTCTACGAATAACCAGACGATGGTCACAGGAATAAATACCTTCCAGCCCAGACGCATGATCTGGTCATAACGATAACGTGGGAAAGTAGCACGGAACCAGAGGAAGCAGAAAATAAAGAATGCTGTTTTACCGAAGAACCAGAGCATACTGGTTTCAGCCAGCCATGTACCCTGGGCAAATGCCATATTCTCAAACGGTGACAACCAGCCACCGAGGAACATCAAAGAGGTCAACGCAGAAATCAGGATGATATTGGCGTACTCTGCGAGGAAGAAAATTGCAAATGCCATACCCGAGTATTCAACGTGGAAACCGGCAACGATCTCCGACTCACCCTCGGCGACATCGAAGGGTGCACGGTTGGTTTCAGCGACACCGGAAATAAAGTAGACAAAGAACAGTGGTAGCAATGGCCAGATAAACCAGTTACCCATACCACCTGACTGCCCTTCAACGATATCACTCAAGTTCAGGCTACCGCTGGCCATCAGGACACCAACCAGTGCAAAGCCCATGGCAATTTCATAAGCGACGATCTGAGCGCCGGCACGCAGCGCACTCATGATTGCGTACTTGGAATTGGATGCCCAGCCAGCGATGATGACACCGTAGACACCAATAGAAGTCAGTGCCAGCACATACAACAGCCCTGCATTGATGTTGGTCAGGGCCATACCACGATCAAATGGCACTACGGCCCACGCAGCCAGTGCAGGTGCAATCGATAGCACAGGTGCCGTCAGGAACAGAAATTTATTGGCCTTAGTTGGAAGAATTACTTCCTTAAACATCAGCTTGAGCGCATCGGCAATCGGCTGTAACCAGCCACGTGGGCCAACGCGGTTAGGCCCGATTCGTACCTGCATATAACCGATGATCTTGCGTTCTGCATAAGTCACATAAGCCACAGATAACATCAATGGCATAAGAATAAGTACGATCTTGGCGAGAATAATCATCACGGTCTGAATATCAACCGGAATCATGCCCCATAATGTAATCAACCAGTCAGGTATAAATTCAATCATCATTTATACCTTCCCTACCTTGACACTGGCAAAGGCCTCACCCAGCTGGCCAGCACCTTTAACCGCCATTGGAATCCACGCCGAACCCTCTGGAATGCTGTCATCCACAACCAGATTCATGGTGGCACTGGTTTCACCCTGCGTCACTGAAACCCTCTCACCATCAACCATGTCCAGGCGTGATGCCTCGGCAGTATTTAATCTCAGGCAAAGTGACTGCGCATCACTGGTTTTCTGCAAAGAAATCGCACGACGCAGCAGTGCATCACCCGCATACATCGGTACATCACCCGAACGCACAAGATTATCTTCAGCTGTGCTAACTTTAATTTCAGCAACACCGGTTGCCGCATTACTCAGTTCAATGTTTTCACATTGAGTACGAAGCTCATCGCGGATTTCTTCGGATGATATGTAATTAAAATCTTTCTGCTCGAGCAGGTTCGCCAGTACGCGCAGTATCTTCCAGGCAGGGCGTGCTTCGCCTTTTGGTGCACAAGCGCCCTTGAAACTCTGCCAGGCGCCTTCGATATTCACATAAGTACCGGAAGTCTCGGTGAACGCGGCAGCAGGTAACAATACATTAGCAACCTCGCGCAGCTCCGGCGAATCAAAGGCAGTAATCGCAACCACCATGCCCGATGCCTGTAATGTATTGTTGATTGCATGCACGCAATCCAACTCAGGCTCGACATTTAACAGAATAACTGCTGAAGGTGACTGATCTTTTAGCTCTGCCACATGATAACCTTTCACCTCACCTCGATGAGGCACAGCCCCGGCCAACCATGCACCAGCGGCATTAGCGCCTTCAACCAGGAATCCCAGCTTACTACCTGTTTCTTCCGCAATCGCCTCGGCCAGCGCACGCAGAGCTGAAGCATTTGGATGCATGCCAGCAAGGTTACCCAGCAATACTGTACTGTTCTCGGCTGATCTCAACTGGTTGACTATTGCCTTGTGTTCGTCGCTCGGTTTTAAACCGGTCAGCATTTTTTTCAGGTGTGCTGCCATTGCATTTTTCGAGGCCTTATAGGCAGCTGCCGCTATCAGCGCCAGCTCTGCCACCATCTTCTGTTGCGCTACTGCAATGTTACTGGCAACCGGGAAATTGAATTCATAAACGCGTGGATTAACAAAACTGATCTGCGCATTATTTTTCACCGCTGCCTTTCTCAGGCGATGCGAGATCATTGGCTGTTCCTTGCGCACATTAGAGCCGATCAACAGGGCAGCATTCAGCTTTTCCAGGTCTTCGATATTCTGACCCAGCCATGGCATGACAGGAGCCACATCCTGATCACTAAAATCAGCCTGACGCAGACGGTGATCAACATTACCGCTACCGATAGAACGCATCAGCTTTTGCGCCAGATACAGTTCTTCGAGTGTTGAGTTTGACGAGACCAGGGCAGCAACCTTGCTCGCACCCTGTTCTTCATCCTCAAGAATTTCTTTTATCTTGTCGCTGGCAAGACCAATGGCCGTATCCCAGTCGGTCTGCTTCCATTCACCATTATGCTTAACCATCGGCGCAGTCAGACGTTCTTCGCTATGAAGCCCTTCATAACTGAAACGATCACGGTCTGAAATCCAGGCCTCGTTAATCGCCTCATTGTCACGCGGCACAACCCGGGTCACCTCGTTACGGAAGGTATGCACATTGACGTTAGAACCGACACAATCGTGCGGCGCAATCGAGGCATGCTGAATCAATTCCCAGGCACGTGCTGAAAAA
>JAOUPA010000184.1 GCA_029880105.1 Gammaproteobacteria bacterium | reverse complement strand
GAGAGGCGACTCGATCAGTTACAGACTGCCCAGCAGAGCCCAGTATGGCAGGCGAATAACTTACCAGCTGGATTTATGCTGACCCAGAGCCGGGTACGCCAAACGCCAGAGGGTGAAGTGCAGCACCTGGCTTACTCCGACGGCCTGGCCTCGGTCTCTGTTTTTATTGAGTCAGAGCAGGTTGCCCGTCATAAACAGGAAGGTGCATCAATGATGGGGGCGATGAATGCCTATCGAACCCAGATGGATCAGTATTTTGTTACGGTGGTCGGAGAGGTGCCGGCAATCACGGTAAAACAGATTGCCCAGTCGGTTACTGCAGTTAAGCCGTCAGCAGAGTAATTGCGATATGGTCGAGCAGGAAGTTGAGGTAATTGCGGTCGAGGCAACTCGGCTGCTGGTTGAGGCTGAACGCCGCTCGTCTTGTCAGAGCTGCTCGGTAAAAAGTGGTTGTGGCACCTCTGTACTGGCTAAATGGTTTGATAACAGGCACCTCCGGTTTTATGTTGATAAACCAAGCAGTGAGGCTTCGGAAAAAATTTCGGTGGGTGACCGGGTTTGGGTTGGATTGCGCGAGGCAGCACTGACTCAGGGGGCCCTGAGTGTCTATCTCATACCGCTTTTGGTCATGATCGCTATCGCTCTATTGATAGAAAGCTGGTTACCGGATGCTTTTTACTGGCGTGATCTGATTGTAGCTGCTTCTGCCCTGGCTGGACTGTGTTTGGCGCTTGTTATGGTACGCTTTTACCTGAATACTGGGCGAGCTCGGCAGAATTTTAATCCCGTTTTATTGTTACCCTATGAGGGTAAAACTCCCTCTGAGAAAAGCGAGCGAACATGCTAAACTTGCGCACGGGGCCAGACCTGGTCAGATTGGGCAAGGTGGTAAAAGAACCGGCACTGGCCGGTTTTTTTCTGCCCTGTCAGTAAGGTAGCGATTTGTTTATGCGAGCACAATTGAGTCTCTATACCCGACATGGGTGTCATCTGTGTGAGGATATGGAACAGGCCGTATCCGAGCTGGCCACTGAGTTAAATTTTGAAACTAAGATTATTCCCATCAATAATGATGCAACTCTGGAGCAAAATTATGGCCACAGGGTGCCGGTGTTGATGATGGGGCAGAATGTCATATGTGAATACTATCTGGATAAGGCAGCGCTGATTCATGCGATATCCGGAAAATAATTTGAGAGCGTTAAACTTATTTTGATGAAGAATATTCGTAATTTTTCTATTATTGCGCACATCGACCATGGTAAGTCGACGCTGTCTGATCGCCTAATTCAAACCTGCGAGGGATTGACTGCACGTGAAATGCAGAATCAGGTGCTGGACTCGATGGATATTGAGCGTGAACGCGGCATTACCATCAAGGCGCAGAGCGTAACCCTGAATTACAAGGCCAAAGACGGGCAAACCTACCAGCTCAATTTTATTGATACACCTGGTCATGTGGATTTTTCCTATGAAGTATCTCGATCGCTTTCTGCCTGTGAGGGTGCACTACTGATAGTGGATGCCTCGCAGGGTGTTGAGGCGCAGAGTGTGGCCAACTGTTATACGGCCATTGAGCAGAATCTTGAAGTGATCCCGGTGCTAAATAAAATCGATTTGCCAGCAGCAGAGCCAGAACGGGTGATCAAGGAAATTGAGAATGTGATTGGCATTGAGGCTGTGAATGCCTGTAGGGTGAGCGCAAAAACCGGTGTTGGTGTTGATGAATTGCTGGAGCAGATTGTGGCAGAGGTGCCACCACCCCAGGGAGACCCAGATGGGCCATTGCAGGCACTGATTATTGATTCCTGGTTTGATCCTTATGTAGGTGTCATTATTCTGGTGCGCATCAAGCAGGGCTCGATTTCACCACGTCAGAAGATGCAGGTAATGTCTACCGGGCGAAATTATCTGGTCGATAGAGTGGGTATCTTTACGCCCAAGATGAAAGATCAGGAAAAACTTGCCTGTGGGCAGGTCGGTTATATTATCGCCAACCTGAAGCAAATTGATTCTGCAAAAGTGGGCGATACTATCACCTTGGCTGATAATCCAGCATCGGCTCCATTGGCAGGCTTCAAGGAGGTGCAGCCACGTGTGTTCGCGGGCATGTTTCCCGTTGAGGCAGATGATTATAATGATTTTCGTGATGCGCTGGACAAACTGACACTGAATGACGCCTCGCTGAAATATGAACCAGAGAATTCTTCTGCGCTAGGCCTAGGCTTTCGTATTGGCTTTCTCGGCTTATTGCACATGGAGATTGTGCAGGAACGTCTTGAGCGTGAGTACGATCTTAGCCTGATTACGACTGCGCCGACCGTGGTTTATCAGGTGCTCAATACCAGGGGCGAAGTTTTTGAGATACATAATCCAGCAGATATGCCGGAACCTAATTATATCGAAGAAATTCGAGAGCCCATTATCAAAACCAATATTTTGATGCCACAGGATTATGTCGGCAATGTTATAACGCTTTGTGTTGAAAAACGAGGCGTACAGACCAATATGCAGTACATGGGTAACCAGGTGTCATTGCAGTACGATATGCCACTGAGTGAGGTAGTGCTCGACTTTTTCGATAAACTGAAATCTGTCAGTCGTGGTTACGCCTCGTTCGATTACGAATTCTCTCATTTTCAGGCTGCAGATGTGGTTAAAGTGGATATTCTTCTAAATGGTGAAAGAGTCGATGCATTGTCTATAATTTCACATAGAGATGTCAGTCAGCGTCGAGGTCGCGATGTGGCTGAAAAAATGAGGGAACTGATTCCTCGTCAAATGTTTGATATAGCAATTCAGGCCGCAATTGGTCGCAATATCATTGCGCGTACCACGGTAAAGGCTTTACGCAAAAACGTAACGGCAAAATGTTATGGCGGTGATGTTAGCCGTAAACGTAAGCTGCTGGAGAAGCAGAAAAAAGGTAAAAAACGCATGAAGCAATTTGGTAAGGTAGAAATCCCACAGGAGGCCTTTTTGGCTGTCTTGAAGGTTGATGATAATTGATTTCCCGAATAATTACGCAAAGATACTTTTGATATGATGATATTTGATTTCTCTTTTTACCTTTTTGTAGGTGTTGCCATAACTGGCATCATCTGGCTTTTTGATAGCTATTACCTAGTTCCGCGTAGAGCCGAGGCAGTAGATGGTGTCGCTAAAGAGCCGGTGATTGTTGAATATGCCAAGTCTTTTTTTCCTGTTTTACTGGTTGTTTTCTTGTTGCGCGGTTTTATCGTAGAGCCTTTCAAGATTCCTTCGGGTTCGATGTTGCCATCGCTGTATATTGGCGATTTTATTCTGGTCAATAAATTCGCCTACGGAATTCGTATTCCAGTACTGAATAAAAAAATTATTGAGACCGGTAATCCGGAACGCGGTGATGTCATGGTATTTCGTTATCCACGTGATCCCTCCCTGGATTATATTAAGCGTGTAATTGGTTTGCCTGGTGATCATATTGCTTACTATAATAAGGTACTCTATGTGAATGGCAGGCCAACAGGTCGAAAATTTGAAGGGCAATACGAAGGCCCTGGACAGTCGCATGCCAGTGAATATATTGAGAATCTTGAAGGTGTTGAGCATCCAATGTTGTTGATGCCAGGTAAAGTGAATAGTTTAGAGGGAGAGTATATCGTTCCAGATGGTATGTATTTTGTGATGGGCGATAATCGTGATAACAGTATGGATAGTCGTGTCTGGGGTGCTGTACCTGAGGATCATCTGGTCGGTAAGGCGTTTATGATCTGGATGCACTGGAGTGATGGTATACACTGGAAACGTTTGGGTAATATAATTAACTGATAGTCTGCTGAGAGGAGTAAGGCATGAAAAAGCAAGCCATGAAAATAAATACTATGAAAAATCAGAAAGGAATGACCCTTATTAGCTGGA
>JAOUPA010000183.1 GCA_029880105.1 Gammaproteobacteria bacterium | reverse complement strand
AGTCAACGCTGGCGCAGACAGGCCACCACCGAGCAAGTTAATACCCTTTTTATCCGACAGCACACCAGTCTGCAGAACAACGCAATGTATTTTTGAGCCCTCTATGCGCTCAACTTCCAGCGTCATACGGCCATCATCAAGCAACAGGGTATTACCTGGCTTAACATCATCGACCAGGCTTTTATAGGTAATCCCAACTGCATCTTCAGTACCTGCAGCTGGATCCATATCAGCATCAAGGATAAATTTATCACCCTTAACCAGATTAACCTTTTTATCCGTAAAACGTTCGGTACGAATTTTGGGGCCCTGCATATCTGCCAGCACACCCACTACTCGACCCTGTCTCTCGGCACATTCACGCACTATTTGTGCACGTCTCTTCTGCTCCTCATGTGAACCATGAGAAAAATTCAGTCGAACAACATCTACGCCGGCGCGCACAAGCTCATCAATGATCTCAGGATCATCACTGGCAGGGCCCAATGTTGCGACTATTTTTGTTCTACGCATTATTACCTCTTAAATGAATACGGAACGCCTATTGCGTTCCGTATTCTGCGTTTCTATTTTTTCTCTGCTGCACGTTCTTCTAACATTGCAACTGCTGGCAATGTTTTACCTTCGAGGTATTCAAGGAATGCGCCACCTGCAGTAGAGATATATGACACATTGTCATAGATATCGTATTTCTGAATCGCAGCAATGGTGTCACCGCCGCCGGCCAGGCTGAAACCTTTGGCATTAGCAATAGCCATAGATACTGTCTTGGTGCCTTCGCCGAACTGATCAAACTCAAATACACCAACAGGACCATTCCATACGATGGTGCCTGCTTTAGAAATGATGTCAGCCAGCTCTTTAGCTGAATCAGGGCCGATATCAAAAATCATATCATCATCAGCAACATCACCTGCTTTTTTCAGGGTTGCTTCAGCAGTCTCTGAAAATTCTTTACCACATACAACATCGGTAGCTATCGGAATGTTCGCACCGCGTGCCTTCATTTTTTCAACCAGGGCTTTCGCTGTATCAACCAGATCATCTTCACACAGAGACTTACCTACGTTGTTACCCATAGCCTTGAGGAAAGTATTAGCAATACCGCCACCGACAACCAGTTGGTCAACCTTTTCAGATAACGCTTCGAGCACAGTCAGTTTGGTAGAAACTTTTGAACCACCAACAATTGCCACCATTGGGCGAGCAGGGTTTGCCAGCGCCTTTTGCAGGCTATCCAGCTCATTTGCCAGTAACAGGCCTGCACATGCTGTCGGTGCAAACTTGCCAACACCGTGTGTTGATGCCTGTGCACGGTGAGCAGTGCCAAAGGCATCCATAACAAAAATATCACACAGTGAAGCGTATTTTTTAGCCAGATCTTCATTGTCTTTTTTCTCACCCGCATTGAAGCGAACATTTTCAAGAAGAACGACTTCGCCTTCTGCTACATCTGGAGCTTTATCAAGATAATCTTTAATCAGGCGAACTTCTCTGCCCAACTTTTCAGCCATATTAGCCGCAATAGGTGCCAGAGAATTTTCTTCATCAGCCACGCCTTCTTCAGGACGGCCACGGTGAGACATAACCATCACTTTTGCGCCTGCATTTGCACACAGCGCAATCGTCGGCATAGATGCGGTAATACGCGCATCAGAGGTTACTTTACCATCTTTAACTGGCACATTCAGGTCAGCACGAATCAGCACGCGCTTGCCTGCTAGATCAAGATCAGTCAACTTAATGAAAGACATGTTTCACTCCTAACTATCTATAAAATTGAAAATTGTTTGTTAAGTCATGAAGACAAAACTTAACAAAAAACTCTCAAAACCTGATTTCTTATAAATTAACCAGCCCGGAACACCGGGCTGGTTAAAACATTCTTCTCACCAATTAAATAATAATTATTCAACTGGTTAATTAAGAAAGATTTTGTTCGCGAGCAAGGCGCGGTTCGAATTTGATAACGGAGTGTGCTGATTGCACATAAGTATTTCAAAGTCGAACCGTAACGCCGCTCCCGGATAAAAAATTCTTAATTAGCAGCTACGTGCTGTACAAAACGCATCATATTACAGGTATAGCCGTACTCATTGTCGTACCATGAAACCACCTTAACGAAGGTGCCATCAAGAGCAATACCCGCTTCTGCATCAAAAATTGATGAGTAGCCAACACCACGGAAATCAGTTGAAACAACTTTCTCATCGGTATAGCCCAGGGTTTTACTGATATCACCAGACTCAGAAGCCGCCTTCATTGCCTTACAGATGTCTTCGTATTTAGCTTCCTTGTTCAGCTCAACAGTCAGGTCAACAACTGATACATCTGAGGTAGGTACGCGGAAAGCCATACCAGTCAGTTTGCCATTTAGCTCAGGCAGAACTACACCTACGGCCTTAGCAGCACCAGTTGAAGATGGAATGATATTTTCCAGAATACCGCGGCCACCGCGCCAGTCTTTAGAAGAAGGACCGTCAACAGTTTTCTGAGTTGCAGTTGCAGCGTGAACAGTTGTCATCAAACCACGTTTGATACCCCAGTTATCGTTCAGCACTTTAGCCACAGGAGCCAGACAGTTAGTAGTACATGAAGCTGCAGAAACAATTTTCTGACCGGCATAAGTTTCGTGGTTTACACCATAAACGAACATTGGAGTACTGTCTTTTGAAGGTGCAGACTGCACAACTTTCTTGGCACCTGCATCGATGTGCTTCTGGCAGCTTTCTTCAGTAAGGAAGAAACCTGTGCAATCGATAACGATATCTGCACCAACTTCGTCCCATTTCAGGTTTGCAGGATCACGCTCAGCAGTTAAACGAATTTTCTTGCCATCAACGATCATTGCACCAGCTTCAGCAGAAACTGTACCGCCAAAACGACCATGAACTGAATCGTACTTCAGCATGTACGCAAGGTAATCAGCATCCAGCAGGTCATTGATACCAACGATTTCGATATCTTTAAATTCTTTGTGTACAGCACGGAATACCATGCGTCCGATACGGCCAAAACCGTTAATACCGACTTTAATAGTCATAAGATTTCTCCAGATTTTCTATTATTAAAAATTTAAAACTAAATT
Organism: Gammaproteobacteria bacterium; assembly: GCA_029880105.1. Classification (GTDB taxonomy): domain Bacteria; phylum Pseudomonadota; class Gammaproteobacteria; order SZUA-229; family SZUA-229; genus LH-M37. The sequence continues at coordinate 855 of JAOUPA010000183.1, read as the reverse complement.
CTTACAGCACAGATTCAACGGCTTTAACAACATTCTCAACCGTGAAGCCAAATTCTTTAAACAACTGACCTGCAGGTGCAGACTCACCGAAGCGATCAATACCAACCACTGCATCAGCATACTTGTACCAGCCAGTTGTTACAGCCGCTTCAACGGCAACTGTTGGAATACCTTTACCCAGTACTGTGGCGCGGTATGCGTCATCCTGTCTTTCAAACGCATCAACAGATGGCATTGAAACAACACGAATCTTCTTACCAGACATTGCCTCAGCTGCGCCCACAGCCAGCTCAATTTCTGAGCCTGTTGCGATGATCACTGCATCAGGTGTACCAGCACAATCTTTCAGGATGTATCCGCCTTTCACGATGTCCGCGATCTGCGCATCGGTACGTGGCTGATGAGCCAGGTTCTGACGTGAGAAGATCAGGCATGATGGACCATCTTTACGCTCAACAGCCTGCTGCCAGCACACAGATGCCTCAACAGCGTCACATGGGCGCCATACAGCCATATTAGGAATCATACGCAGTGTAGGAATCTGCTCGATTGGCTGATGAGTAGGACCGTCTTCACCCAGACCGATAGAGTCGTGAGTAAATACAAAGATACTGCGAACCTTCATCAAAGCAGCCATACGCAGAGCGTTACGCGCGTACTCAGAGAACATCAGGAAGGTTGAACCGAATGGAGTCAGACCACCGTGCAATGAAATACCGTTCATGATGGCTGACATACCAAACTCACGTACGCCGTAACGAATGTAGTTAGATACTTCGCTGTTATCCATAGGTTTGAAACCAGACCATTCCGTCAGGTTAGAACAACCAAGGTCAGCAGAACCACCAAACAGCT
>JAOUPA010000182.1 GCA_029880105.1 Gammaproteobacteria bacterium | reverse complement strand
CGACGCTACCGAAACAACGTTGCTGGTTTTTGCGGAGGGCTTCAAAGATTTTGGCGACTACCTCGACCTGGTTGAACTGGCGCAGGACCTGCTGGCCGATCAGGGCTACGAGGGTATCTACCAGATCGCCAGTTTCCATCCCGATTACTGCTTCGCCGATGCTGAGTTGGATGATGCTGCCAATTACACCAACCGCTCGCCGTACCCGATGCTGCATTTAATTCGCGAGGCCAGTATGGAAAAGGCACTGGCGCATTATCCAGAGCCGGAAAAGATCCCTGAGCGCAATGTTGAATACGCACGCGAGCTGGGTTTGGAAGAAATGCAGCGTCAGTTAGAGGCCTGTTGTAAGATAGAAAAATAATTTTCCTTAGTCGTCATTCCGGCATGTTTTTGGCCGGAATCTATTGCGATATATGGATACCGGCCTTCGCCGGTATGACGGTTACTAGAGGTAGCAATGTCACAACTCACCATCTCGCAACTCGCCATTTACCCCGTCAAATCCATGCGGCAGGTTCAGCTACAAAAATCATCGCTGCAATTTGGCGGCCTGAGGCATGATCGCCGCTGGATGGTTGTCGATAAAGATGGCGTCATGGTCACGCAACGAAAAGTTGCGCAGTTATGTTTAATTCAGCCACAACTACTGGCACCTGAAATTGATTGCAGCCTCAAGTTAACTGCACCGGGTATGCAGGACATCGTTGTTTTTGTTCCTGGTGACAGTGTAAGGTGCAGGGCAAAAGTCTGGGATGATGTCTGCAGTGCCCATGATGCCGGCGACGACATTGCTAACTGGCTCAGCGAATTTCTAAAAATGGAATGCCGGCTGGTTTATTTCCCCGATAATGAAATTCGCATCGTCGACCAGAACTACGCACAACCGAATGACCAGACTGCGTTCAGTGATGGTTTTCCGATACTACTCACCACACAGGCATCATTAGATGATTTGAATTCGCGTATGGATGAAGCCATCCCGATGGCGCGCTTCCGCCCCAATATTGTTGTTAGTGGTTGTGAACCTTTTGCCGAGGATGAATGGCAGCAGTTAAAGGTTGGTGATATCACCCTGCGCATTGTTAAACCCTGTAGCCGTTGCGTTATCCCGAGTATCGATATCGATACCGCAGAGAAAACAGCAGAGCCAACAAAAACGTTAATCAGCTACCGCAAACGTGATAACAAAATGTTTTTTGGCCAGAATGTAATTGCTGATGGGGAAGGAGAACTGGAAGTGGGAATGAAGCTGGATATCTCGTAGCTATAATTCTGCACACAAAAGTCATATCAATATCTGTATGCAAACGAAAGTGCAAGCCGATAACTGTTGTCATCAGCAGCATCGTAGGCCATATCAAATTGAAACGATTCAGTGAATGGTATTCCGACGCCAACACTGAGGTGCTGTACATCCTCACCGCCGGGATAGATAAGCTTCGAGGTGGTATCGGTGCCTAGATACCTGATGTCATGGGCCGGATCTAAATAGTATCCGGCGCGTAGTGCCAGCGGATACTGTTTAAACATGGTTCGATACTCAAGCCCAAGGTGGATCTCGATAATATCTTTGGCAACGAAATCGTTATTACTCTGGATAACAGTGACATCACCACCGGGATAGGCATATGCTGCATGGAATTCCACAATACCGCTGTAGTTGATGCGCGTTGCTTCAATGGCAAAGGTCCAGACATCGTCTGGCGTATAGGCAAAGCCGACAGACATGCTTGTCGGTAGTAACAGTGAACTCGGGCAGATCCAGTTGCCGGTCGGGGTGCCATCGGGAAGTGTGCCGATATTGATATCACCATCACAGCCACTTTGCTGCGCGCTATTGACAGTTGTCGCTGAGTTTGCGGTAGTCATCGTGTATTCAGTATTTTGAGTCAGTGTGTAGTTGATACCAAAAGCCATAGTTTCATTGGGTTGGTAGAGTAGTCCGAAGCGCCATATTGGTTCCTGCTCGGTCTGGCTGCCGTAGCTGGTGAATTCAACACCATCAAAACTGCCGGGTTGTGGCGTCCTGTCCTGCTTAGAGGTGATCAGCATATTAGGGGTTACCAGGCTCACCGACAGGCCGATGGCAAACTGGCTATCAAGCAGGCTATGTGCCACAGAAATCCCAAACTCATCGAGATCAAACATCACGTTGTGCATTTCAGCTATGCTACCACTGATCGGGTCGGTGGCGGTGACGGAGCGGTCGTATGGCATAAACTCGTGATAGAACAGGCTAAGAACGGTTTGTCCATTTTTCATCGGGGTCGCCAGTGCCACCAGTACCGGATCAATCTGGTTGGTTTCATCAACGTGCAGCCCCAGGCTAATCGATTCTCCCGTGCCAATATTGTCCTTGCCCGGGTGGCTAACTGACTCAATATGCCGAAAGGTACCGTCAACACGAAACTCTGTTTTCGTCAGACGCACCAGTGCTGCCGGGTTGGCAAGGCTTGCAGTAGCGTCGTTTACCGAAGCAACAGAAGTACCACCCATACCGATAGTTCGGGCGCCTGCAATATTCGGGGTATTGCTATAGCCGAACCAGGTTGCCCCGTTATCAAACGAATAACCGGGTAGGGAAAACATCAGTAGCATGACGCATGCTAACCAGGAGAGTAGTGAGTTTTTCATCAATACCTCCTTTCAAAATACAACAGAGAAATATGTGTTACGTTATGCCAGATACACATAAAAATAATAATACAAATAGAGGTATCAAGGTTGATAGAAATCAACGTGGGGAAATTTAAACTGTAATGAATGAGAAAGTTGTTTTATTTCATGACAGAGCGAGCAAAGAATACAGAGAGATTATTATCTTCTGAATTTCGCAATGCTTAATCTGGACTACATGTCTGATTTATAAAAAACTAATAAGTCATAAATAATGCAGGCTGGCTGTATTCTCGGTATATTCAACGTAGTTTCGTTGATGCGAGAAAGAGCTTGTTTATCGTTGTCCTTATATTCGTTGTTATGCTGATGCATATCTACCTGTTCTGGCGCATAGCTTCTTTGCCGTGGTTTATGTCGCCGCGTCGTCGCAGGCAGTTGTGGATTGCAGCATTGTTGGTCTGGCTGTTATTTATTCTGGGCAGTTTCCTTGGTCATGGTCACCAGGGTCTGTTTGCCAGCATTATGGAGCGGCTGGCGATGGACTGGCTGGGTGTGTTGTTTATTGCTATGACTGTGCTGCTTACCATCGATCTGTTAACTGGCTTTGGCCTCTGGTTGCTGCCATACCTGGTGCAGTTGCGTGCTGCGGGCCTGCTGGTTGCCGTGTTGATGATTTTATTTGCGATGGTACAGGGTACGCGGTCACCAGTCGTGGTACAACATGAAGTGTTGCTGCCTGAGTTGCCGAGTGAACTTGATGGCGCCACGCTGGTGAGCCTGTCGGATCTGCATCTGGGTTCTCAACTGGGTCCTGACTGGCTGGCTGAAAGAGTACTGCAGGTGGCAGCACTGCAGCCGGATATTATTGTCCTGCTCGGTGATAACTTTGAGGGTCATGGTGAGTTTGATCCTGCACTGCTGCCAGTGTTGTCAGAGTTTAAGGCGAAGTACGGGGTGTTCGCGGTGACCGGCAACCATGAGCATTTCAGTGACACTATTATGGCCATTGAATTTACTGAGCAGATGGGTGTGCAGTGGTTGCGCAATCGTTGTTTGCCGGTTGCGCCCGGACTGTCACTGGCCGGGGTGGATGACCTGACTATGCACTGGCGCAATGGTAAGGCGGGTGATTTTGTCGCACCGGTTCTCGAGGATTGTCCTGAGGGGGCGAAGGTGCTGTTTTCACATTCGCCATTACAGGTGGAACAGGCAGCCTTGGCCGGTGCAGACCTGATGCTATCAGGGCATACACACGGCGGCCAGATCTGGCCGTTCGGTTACCTGGTGCAGCGTGTTTACCACTACCTGGTGGGTCGCTATGAGGTTGGC
>JAOUPA010000042.1 GCA_029880105.1 Gammaproteobacteria bacterium | reverse complement strand
CAAAACGATCTTGTTGAATAATCACACTCTCCACAGATAATAATTTTGCTGCTTCACCAGGATGAGGCGTAATAATGTAAGGCTGCTTAATTCTGATGTTTTTATTGGCGATAAGATTGAGCGCATCGGCATCCAGCACCATTGGCAGGGCGAGTTCAATTGATTGCATTAATAAACGCTGTGCCCAGGCATCAACTCCCAGACCCGGGCCAATGGCAATGACTGATATGGTTTCAGGCAATGACTGGGGGAACTCACCATTCACACTGGCGTGCACCATTACTTCAGGACAGGCAGCAACGACTGCTGCAACATGCTCTGTTCGCGTAACCATGCTAACCATTCCCGCGCCAGCACGTAGTGCAGCTTTGGCGGCGAGTATCGCTGCACCGGGCATACCTTTATTGCCACCAATTACTAGCACATGACCATACATGCCTTTATGCGAGTCTTGACGACGTTTGGGCAGATGAAGATCATCATTCAACAATTCGGCAACTGGAATTTCATCAGTATAGACCGCATCAGGCACAGCCAATGAATCAAAAACAAGCTCACCACAACAGGCCTTGCCGCTACCAGTAAACAGGCCTGCCTTCAGTGCAATAAACGTAACAGTGACATCAGCACATACTGCAGCACCTTTAATTGCCCCAGTGAGCGCATCCAGTCCTGATGGCACATCGACCGCAATAACAGGTGTGTCCGAATAATTAATGGCATCAATCCAGTGCGAGTACATGCCATCAACATTTCGTGTTAGCCCGGTACCCAGCATGGCATCAATGACAACATCGGCATCTTCAATCAGCGCTATATCATTCATCGAAAGCGCTGAGCACTCGTGCCAGTGCTGGTAAGCCTGCCTGGCATCTCCCTGTAAATTATCAGGATCAATCAAACTGACCACACGCACATCCATGCCCTGTTGCTGAGCAAGACGCGCAATAACATAACCATCTCCCGCATTATTACCGGCACCACACAGTACCAGAACTTTATTTGCCTGAGGATAAAGATCACATAGAACATTGAGCACAGCCTTGCCGGCTCTTCGCATTAAGGTATAACCGGCAATGCCGTATTCATGTATCGCTTTATAATCGATTCGCCTGACTGCGTCAGGCGAATACAATAATTTAGGAAGTGTCTGCATTAATCGATTATACAACCGACTTCGGTTTAATAAAGAAATTGATATCACAGGGTGCGCCGTGCACACCCTGTAAATTAGATAAGCTCGATACCACCCATATAGGGTTTCAGCGCTTCAGGAATTTTAATGCTGCCATCGGCCTGCTGGTAGTTTTCCAGCACCGCCACCAGCGTGCGCCCCACAGCCAGACCCGAACCATTGACCGTATTGAGCAATTCAGGTTTACCCGTTTCAGGGTTGCGCCAGCGCGCCTGCATGCGACGAGCCTGAAAATCGGTGAAGCAACTACAGGATGAGATTTCACGATACGCCTGCTGCCCCGGCAGCCAGACCTCCAGATCGTAAGTCTTGGCTGATGAGAACCCAATATCACCGGTACATAGCGTCATCACACGATAGGGCAGCTCAAGTTTCTGTAACACGGCCTCGGCATGACCGGTCAATTCTTCCAGTGCAGTCCAGGCATTGTCGGGTTTAACCAGTTGCACCATTTCAACTTTTTCAAACTGGTGCTGACGAATCATACCGCGTGTGTCTTTTCCATATGAACCAGCTTCAGAACGGAAACAGGGTGTGTGGCTGGTGAGTTTTACCGGCAGGTCTTTCGCATCAATGATCTCGTCGCGCACCAGGTTGGTCACGGGTACTTCAGCAGTAGGTATCAGAAAATAACCTACTTCATGATCAAGGCAAAATAAATCTTCTTCAAACTTGGGCAGCTGACCGGTGCCACGCAAACTATCGCGATTTACGATATACGGCACATAAACTTCTTCGTAACCATGTTCTGTAGTGTGCAGATCAATCATGAACTGGGTTAGTGCACGATGCAGTTTTGCCATCGCACCACGCATGACAACAAAACGTGACCCCGTTAGTTTAGTCGCTGTTTCAAAATCCAGGCCGCGGCCAAGACCCAGATCAACGTGATCTTTAACTTCAAAGGAAAATTCTTTTGGTTCACCCCAACGACGAATTTCAACGTTGCCATTTTCATCTTTACCAACAGGCACGCTTTCGTCTGGCAAATTGGGAAGTGACAAAAGGATTTCATCCATCTGCCTTTGTACGTCTTCCAGCTCAACCTTTGCCTGATCTAGCTCTTCACCTAAGCCAGCAACGGCATCGAGTAAAGGCTGTATGTCTTCACCCGCAGCCTTGGCCTTGCCGATCATCTTTGAGCGCTGGTTGCGCTCATTTTGAAACTGCTCGGTTCGCACCTGGCAGTCCTTACGATTTTTTTCCAGCAGTTCTATCAACGATACATCTAGATCGTAACCACGTTTTTTTAGCTGCTCAGCGACCGCGTTTAGATCAGAACGAATTAATTTTGGATCTAGCATTTTTTATTTTTATCCAGGTATAAATAACAAACAGCGAACCTAAATGGATTCAGCTGAAAAAGTAATAACTCGGCACGATGTTGTTAAATCAGAGAGTGAATCTAGTGCTGCACGCACTCTTGCCTCTTCATCAAAAAACTCAACGATCACCGGCATATCAAATGACATATCGAGCAGGCTACTGGAGTGCGTTTCACCAGATTCACCGAAACCCGCTATGCCACGAAACATGGTGACGCCTTTGATCTTGTGCTCATCGTGCAGACGCTCAAATATTTTCTCGTGTACTCGCTGACCTTCAGTCACATAAATACGTGCAACGGTTATATTCATATTTGTCGTCCTAAATTCACACCCAGCCAGACCGCAGCCAGACATACAATAACACTTACCACGATATTCAGCATGGCCCGCATCATATCACCCTGCTCCATTAGATTCAGGGTCTCCATAGAAAACGTAGAAAAGGTAGTAAATGCGCCGAGCACACCAACGAGAACAGCTGCCCGCCACTCCGGCCCTACGTTAAAACGCTCCAACATCAAAATACTAAGCATGCCCATTAACAATGAACCGGTTACATTGACAAACAACGTACCATAAGGAAACCCCCTGCCCAACAAACTGTACACGCCCAGCGATGCACCATAACGAAGCACCGCTCCGATAGCACCACCGCAGGCAATGTACAGAATTGTCTTCATATCCTTAAGACAGTGTTACCTGAACACCATCAGCAACGCTTTTGTATTCAGCCAGTTCATGGAAGTTTAGATAACGATAGATCTCTGCAGATGCGACATCGATATTTTTCACCCCTTCCATGTACTCATCTTTAGTTGGTATACGACCCAGCGTCGCGGCAACTGCGCTCAGCTCAGCCGAAGCCAGATAAACATTGGCACCATTGCCCAGGCGGTTAGGGAAGTTACGTGTTGAGGTCGAAACCACCGTAGCGTTATCAGCAACACGCGCCTGGTTACCCATACACAATGAACAACCCGGGATCTCTGTGCGCGCACCCGCCCTGCCAAAGATATTATAAATACCTTCTTCCATCAGCTGATGCTCGTCCATTTTCGTTGGCGGTACGATCCACATGCGTGTAGGCAGTGATGAAACACCTTCCAGCACTTTACCCGCAGCGCGATAGTGACCAATATTGGTCATGCACGATCCAATAAAGACCTCGTCCACTTTTGCACCAGCCACTTCAGACAGGGTTTTCACGTCATCTGGGTCATTCGGACAGGCCAGAATCGGCTCCTTGATTTCGTTCAGGTCAATTTCAATGATCTCGGCATATTCCGCATCGGCATCGGGTTCGATCAGTTGCGGATCAGCCAGCCAGGTCTCCATCGCATCAATACGACGCGATAGCGTGCGCTTGTCTTCGTAACCATTCGCAATCATCCACTTCAACAAGGTAATGTTGGAGTTCAGGTATTCAATGATTGGCTCTTTGCCAAGGCGCACGGTACAGCCATTTGCTGAACGTTCAGCAGACGCATCAGATAATTCAAATGCCTGTTCGACTTTCAGGTTAGGCAACCCTTCGATTTCCAGTACACGGCCATTGAAGATATTTTTCTTGCCTTTCTTCTCAACAGTAAGCAGTCCCTTCTGAATTGCCACATAGGGAATGGCATTGACCAGATCACGCAGGGTGACACCCGGCTGCATTTCACCTTTGAAACGAACCAGCACAGACTCAGGCATATCAAGCGGCATTACACCGAGTGCAGCGCCAAAGGCCACCAATCCGGAACCTGCAGGAAAACTGATACCCATAGGGAAACGGGTATGTGAGTCACCTCCGGTTCCAACGGTATCAGGCAGAATCATGCGATTGAGCCATGAATGGATAATGCCGTCACCAGGGCGCAGGGCAACACCGGCGCGGGTTTGCATAAAATCAGGCAGCTCGTGTTGCAGCTTGATATCAACAGGTTTTGGATAGGCGGCGGTGTGACAGAAGGACTGCATGACCAGATCGGCAGAAAAACCCAGGCAGGCGAGTTCTTTCAGCTCATCGCGCGTCATTGCGCCAGTGGTATCCTGTGAACCAACTGTAGTCATCTTTGGCTCACAGTAAGTACCGGGGCGAACACCAGCAACACCACAGGCCTTGCCGACTATTTTCTGCGCCTGGGTATAACCTTTACCGGTATCTGCGGCGGTCTCTGGCCTGAGGAAAATGTCTGAAGGACCTTCACCCAAAAATGTCCGGGCCCTGTCGGTAAGACCACGACCAATAATCAGTGGAATACGTCCATTGGCACGTACTTCATCAGGCATGGTGGTTGGGCGCAGATCAAATTTACAGATTTCCTCGCCTGCCTCATTCAGAATTACGCCATCATACGGGCGAATACGAATCACATCACCGGTTTGCATGTTTTCCACATCGCACTCAATCGGCAAGGCACCTGAATCTTCAGCCGTATTGAAAAAAATCGGCGCAATCTTGCCACCCAGTACTACACCACCTTCATGCTTGTTGGGTACAAAAGGAATCTCTCTGCCCATATACCAGAGCACGGAGTTAATCGCCGATTTTCGCGATGACCCGGTACCGACTACGTCACCGACATAAGCAACCGGGTGGCCCTTTTGTTTGAGTTCGGCAATGGTTTCGAGCGGCTTGTCCATCTTGCTAACCAGCATTGATTTGGCATGCAGTGGAATATCGGGACGGCTCCATGCTTCAGTCGCCGGCGAAAGATCATCGGTATTGGTTTCACCAGGTACCTTGTATACGGTAACGGTAATCTCTTCCGCCATCTCCGGCTTGGAAGTAAACCACTCTGCATCAGCCCAGGAACGAATCACACGTGCCGCATATTTATTACTTGCCGCCTTATCAGAGACATCGTGGAAGGCATCGTAAATCAGCAGGGTATGCGAGAGGGCGGTAGCCGCAGCATCAGCCGCGGCCTCAACATCTAATAACTCAATCAGGGGCTGAATATTGTAGCCACCCAGCATGGTACCTAGCAGTTCGGTCGCACGAACCTGTGAAATCAGTTTACAGGCGGTATTACCCTTGGCTACATCAGCGAGAAAAGCAGCTTTGACATAAGCGGCCTGATCGACACCTGGTGGCACGCGGTGAGTCAGGAGCTCCAGCAAAAACTCGGCCTCGCCCGCAGGTGAATTTTTAATCAATTCGATCAGCTCAGCGACCTGCTCGGCGCTCAATGGTAATGGCGGCAGGTTCTCTGATTGACGTTCTGTGACATGTTTGCGATAAGCCTCAAGCATGCGTGCTCCCCAATATGCGAATAAAAAGGAGCGTATTATAGCTTTTGTCGGCGCTGTCCACAAAAAAAGCCCGCTTACGCGGGCTTTTTATTTGAGGAGGTAATTCAGTCCATTTTAACTACGATTAAACCCGTCCTCGGTTAATCGCCTCTGCCTGTTTACGGGCCAGCATAAATCGACCAATGCTCTTATCCCGCTCCATCGACAACTCAGGAATACCTGGGCGATCAACAAACTGGGCCAGTGTAATTCCATCCAGAAACTCATACAGACGATCACTCAAATCTGTCCAGAGTTCATGTGTCAGGCAGCGCTCACCACCCTGGCAGTCGCCCTCACCATTGCAATTAGTCACATCGACTTTTTCATCAACAGCACGAACAATCTGGGCAATGCTTATTTCTGAAGCAGGTTGAGCCAGTCTGTATCCACCACCTGGGCCACGAACCCCCTTAACAAGACCGGCTTTACGCAAACTGGAGAATAACTGCTCCAGATAGGACAATGAAATACCCTGACACTGCGAAATATCCCCCAATGTCACCGGCCCTGCTTTATCATGAATGGCCAAATCAAGCATTGCGGTAACGCTATAACGTCCTTTAGTAGATAACTTCATATTTGTAACCTCCTGTGAGTTCCCTCAATAAAATTGACAGTTCTATTCTACCTATTACCTAGTAAAATAGTCAAGTATTTTATGCAAATAATAATAATAATAATTCTCATTTTGTTTATGATTTATACAATATGTCAATTAAAACAATATGTTAAATACCAATAGAGGATCCTACTAAGAGTCGCGTATAGGCATGCTCTGAGTGATCCAGAACTTTATCCACAGAACCTTGCTCCACCATTTTCCCATTTTTCATCACCAAAACCTGGTGAGACATGGCACGAATAACTCTTAGATCATGGCTAATAAATATATAGCTAAGACCATGTTTTTTCTGTAGTTTTGCCAATAAGCCAAGCACCTGCTTCTGCACTGAAACGTCCAGCGCACTGGTTGGCTCGTCGAGCAAAATAAGCTCAGGTTCAAGTATCACCGCCCTGGCAATCGCAATACGCTGGCGCTGCCCTCCCGAAAATTCATGGGGATAACGCCATAAAATATCACTCTGAAGACCCACATCGTCGAGCACCGCAAGAATACGTTCCTTCCTCTGCTCGTTATTCAGTTCCGGAAAATGCAGCTTTAGGCCTTCACCGATGATCTGTTCTACCGTCATACGCGGTGACAGCGATGAAAATGGATCCTGAAATACCACCTGGAAATTTCGACGCAAGGGCCGGATCGCTTTTTCACGGAGATCAGAAATCTTCTGGCTACGAAAATATATTTCGCCACTCGAATCGAGCAATCTAAATAACGACATACCCAGTGTTGTTTTACCAGAGCCCGACTCCCCGACAATACCTAATGTTTCACCTTTACGAATTTCAAGGCTGATATTGTCAACAGCCTTAATTACATCAATTTGGCGTTTGAAGAAGCCTTGCCGAACAGGAAAATAACAGCGTACGTTATTCGCCTTCATTGTAGATTCAGCCGCTGGCTCAATTTCCACAATACGGTGATCAGGCTCACTCTCTAACAGATATTGGGTATATTCGTGTTTTGGATGCAAAAAGATATCTGAAGTAACACCCTGCTCGACAATTTTGCCATGCTGCATTACACAGACGCGTTGTGCATAGCGCCTGACCAGGTTCAGGTCATGCGTAATAAACAACACGGACATATTAAACTCTTTTTGCAAATCAACCAGCAGATCAAGTATCTGTCGTTGAATAGTGACATCAAGTGCAGTAGTCGGCTCATCGGCAATCAGTAAAGCTGGTTTACAGGCTAAGGCCATTGCGATCATCACGCGTTGTCGTTGACCACCTGACAAAGCGTGAGGGAAGCTATCAATCTGTCTTAGTGGATCTCGAATACCAACACGATCTAACAATTCAAGGGCTCGCTTTCTTGCTTCCGATTTATTCAGATCAGTATGAATCAAAAGCGATTCCTGAATCTGTGCACCGACGGTATAAACAGGATTTAGTGAGGTCATCGGCTCCTGGAAGATCATGGAAATATCACTACCCCTGATTGATTGCATCGCCTTCTCATCAAAGGCCATCAGGTTATTTATCTGTCCACTGTTGTGATAATTAATTTTTCCACCAGGATAAGATACCTGACGTTCATCGTGAAGTTTTAAAATTGAAAGCGCTGTTACTGATTTACCCGATCCTGACTCGCCAACGATAGCTAACGTCTCAGCTTGATTAATTTCAAAACTGATATCACGCACCGCCTCAACATCACCGCCCTGGGTTTTAAAAGTAACACTGAGGTTTTCGACTTGTAGGAGTTTTTCTTTCATATCATGTTTTACGCGTATCCATTGCTTCTCGTAATGCCTCGCCAATAAAAATCAACAGCATCAAGGTCCCAACCAGAACAACAAAGGCACCAAGTGATAACCACCAGGCCTCTATATTCTCCTTGCCCTGTGACAGTAGCTCACCAAGACTTGGCGTAGTAGGCGGCACACCAAGACCAAGGAAATCCAGACTGGTCAACGCAAGAATCGAACCGCTAATTCGAAACGGTAGAAAGGTAATTACCGGTGTCAGGCTATTCGGCAGCAGATGATGACGCATAATTGAAAAATCACTCAACCCCATTGCTTTGGCTGCCCGCACATAGTCCATATTTCTTCCACGTAAAAATTCAGCGCGCACGTAGTCAGACAGTCCCATCCAGCCAAATAGTGATAATAAAATAATCAACAACCAGATACTCGGTTGAAAAATAGAGGCAAAGATGATTAACAGATACAGCTCTGGCATAGATGACCAGACCTCAATAATGCGCTGCATAAACAGATCGATCTTACCTGAAAAATAACCCTGAATAGCACCCATAAATATTCCGATAAATACTCCAACTACAGTCAATGCAAATGCAAACAGAACTGACAGGCGAAAACCATAGACCAGCCGCGAAAATACATCACGCCCACGGTCATCAGTACCTAGTAGATTTTGTGATGAAGGGGCTGCTGGATTAGCCGCATCACTCATAAAGTTTATTGTGTTATAACTAAACTCGACAGGAGGATTGATTACCCAATTATCACCTTTGGTGATCTGCTCTCGCACATACTCATCGGCATAATCAGCCTCTGTTTCAAAGTCGCCACCAAAGGTCGTTTCGGGATAAGCAAACAGAAAGGGGAAATAATAGTCATCCTGATAATGAATCAACAATGGCTTATCATTAAACAAAACTTCCGAAAAAATACTCAGAACAAACAATACGCTAAACAGCCAGAGACTGACATAACCACGACGGTTTGCCTTGAATCGCAACCATGAACGTTGGTTAGGGGTTAAATAAAAATCTTTCTTTATTTTCATTAACGGTCAACCGATTCGAAATGGATACGCGGGTCAATTAGCACGTAACTAATATCGGCCAGCAGCTTTGCGATTAACCCCATCAGGGTAAACAGGTAGAGTGAACCAAGTACTACGGGGTAATCACGCTTCAATACCGATTCATAAGAAAGCAGACCAAGCCCATCGAGCGAAAAAATAGTTTCAATCAGCAGGCTACCGGTGAAAAAGGCACCGATAAACGCCGCCGGAAATCCGGTAATCAGTGGAATCATGGCGTTCCTGAAGACATGACGATAAAGTACGACATTGTTAGACAACCCCTTGGCACGGGCAGTTAGCACATACTGTTTTCTAATCTCTTCGATAAAACTGTTTTTAGTCAGCATGGTCATTACTGCAAAACTGCCAATGACTGACGCGATAATCGGTAATACCATATGCCACAGGTAATCTAGAATTTTATCGCCCCAGCCCATCGTATCCCAGTTATCGGAAACCAGTCCCCGCAATGGAAAAACATCAAAAAAACTGCCGCCGCCAAAAAACACCAGCAAGGTAATGCCCAGAACAAACCCGGGTATGGCGTAACCCACCAGAATTAAGGTACTGGTGACTACATCAAAAAAACTACCATCACGTACTGCCTTGGCAATACCTAGAGGAATACAGGTAAGGTAAACGATAAAGAAAGTCCACATACCCAGACTAATCGAAACAGGCAGTTTAGAAGCCATCAGATCAATGACAGACTCATTATGAAAATAACTATCACCAAGGTCAAAACGAAGGTAATTACTGACCATATTCATAAATCGTTCATACACCGGTTTATCAAAACCATATAGCACCCGGATTTCTTCAATATATTCTTCATCCAGCCCAGTAGCACCTCGATACAGACCGTGAGCACCGCTACTTGCCTCGCCGGTCATTGTATTGCCTTCGAGCTGGCTTACCAGCTGCTCGACTGGCCCACCCGGTACAAACTGGGTCACTGCAAAAGTTATCAGCATGACACCAAACAGGGTTGGGATCATCAGTAGTAAACGTTTAACAATATAAGCAAACATATCTGAGTTACATGTCCGTATTGATCTGAGTGAGCTTAGGTCTTATCCACCAGGACTTAATCAACAAGGTAATTGGGTCGTAATACAGTGGCAAAGTCTCAGGGTAAGAAAAAATATCACGATAAGCGATACGGTGTTTATCTATGTACCAGTTAGGCACAAGATATTCACCAAACAGCAAGACTCGATCGAGTGCACGCGAAGCAACCAGTAATTGTGCACGATCCTCTGCATTCACCACACGCTCAATCAGGGCGTCAATAACAGGATCACTTATACCTGGCAGGTTTGCTGATCCTTTACTATCAGCCGAGAGCGAGTGAAACCTGTTTTTCAGCTCATTACCTGGCGACATTGAGGCAGAAAAACTGGTTACAACCATATCAAAATTATAGTTATCAATTCTTCTCTTATATAAAGAGGAATCGACTGTTCGGTAGTCCATCTCTATACCTAATTTTTTCAGGTTACGCGCATAGGGTGCAAGTATGCGATCAAACCCCTTCTGCACCAGCAATACATCAATAGTAAAGTTCTCTCCCTGCTTGCTCTTGAGCACGCCATCACGAATTGACCATCCAGCTTCATTTAACAGATCTCGTGCCTGTTTCAGGTTATCTCGCAGCTCCCCCTTTTTGTCTGTACTAGGAGGCAACCACTCTCGGGTAAAAATCTCATCCGGTAATTGGTCACGATATTCGTTTAGCAGTACCAGCTCATCACCTTCAGGCAGACCCATTGCCGCCAGCTCGCTATTACTAAAATAGCTATCACATCGCACGTACTGGTTATAAAAGAGGTGATCATTTGCCCAGGCAAAATCATAAGCCAGCGATAAAGCACGACGTACTCGCACATCTTTAAACCGCTCACGTCTTGTATTAATGGCAAAACCCTGCATACCAGCATTGTTGCTATGCTTGAGCTCCTTTTTTAAAATTTCTCCCGATTTGTATTTTGGGCCTTCGTGCGAGCGTGCCCAGCGTTTTGAATAATTCTCAAAAAAGAAATCAAACTCGCCCGCTTTAAAGGCCTCGAGTGCGATTGTTGAATCCTTGTAATATTTATAAGTAACGCGATCAAAATTATACATACCTTTACGCACCGGTAATCCATCTGCCCAATAATCAGGATTGCGTTTATAGCGGATATATTTACCACGTTCATACGTATCGACAACATAAGGACCGCTACTTATCGGCAGGACATCATCAGTTTCAGAGAAATCACGCCCAGACAGCCAGTCTTTTGAAAAAATAGCTATGTCACCAATAATCATATGCAGTTCACGATTTTTTCGTTTGAAATTAAATCTGACGCTTAGATCATCAAGTACGGTAACTGAATCGACATCCTGGTAATAAATGCGAAACTGCGGGTGTGCCGCCTTGCTCATCAAAGTATCAAAAGAAAACTTCACATCCTCTGCTTTTATTGGACTACCATTTGAAAAACGTGCCTTAGGATTAATGTAGAAGATCACCGATAGGCCATCATCTGCCAGCACAAAATCTTCCGCAATCAGGCCATACATACTGAATGGCTCATCCAGGCTTTTTTCTAACAGGGTTTCAAAAACCAGCAAGCCCAGGCCATCAGCAGAAATTCCCTTGAGCAGAAACGGGTTCAGGCTGTCAAAGGTACCTAACCCGGACAGCACCAGCTCGCCGCCGCGTTCGGCCTTTGGGCTGACATATTCGAAATGCTCAAAACCTGGTTGGTACTTGGGCTCGTAGCCCATACCCATAGCAGGCACGGCCAGCACACTCATCGACCCCATCAGGCAAGATAAAATAAGCAAAATTATTGGTAATTGCGGCACTATGCGGTGTTGCATGATTTTTATTGTTGTGTTTATCTATATTCCACCTAACATTAGGCCATCCCAGTTTACAGTACTTTTTTTCAAGGAGTAAATTCTTATGGGTTTTATGAGTGGCAAGCGTGTTCTTATTTTTGGTGTCGCCAGCAATCGTTCAATTGCCTGGGGCATTGCCAAGGCAATGCATCGCGAAGGCGCTGAACTTGCATTTACCTATATGGGTGAACGCCTGCATGAACGCGTAGAAAAACTGGCTGGTGAATGTGACTCTGATATCGTCATTCCCTGCGATGTTGAAAACGATGATGAAATCGAAGCGGTATTCGATCACCTGGATGACTACTGGGACTCTCTCGACGTCATTATTCATTCGGTAGCATTTGCCCCCAAAGAAATGCTCGAAGGTGACTACCTGGACAACCTGACCCGTGATGGCTTCAATCAGGCCCACGATATCAGCTCATATAGCCTGGCGGCGATTGCCAAAGCCGGCCGTCACATGATGCAGAATCGTGAAGATGCGGCCATCCTGACACTCAGCTACCTGGGCGCAGTACGCGCCTTCCCCGGCTATAACGTTATGGGGCTGGCCAAGGCCAGCCTGGAAGCCAATGTACGCTACCTGGCACATTCTCTTGGGCCTGAAGGTATTCGCGTTAATGCTATTTCGGCCGGCCCTATCAAAACACTGGCAGCTAAAGGTATTTCAAACTTTAATACCATTTTGCAGCACGTAGAACAAAGTGCACCCCTGCACAGAAATATCACCATCGAAGAAGTGGGTAACTGCGCGGCCTTCCTGTGTTCAAATCTGGCCAGTGGTATTACTGGTGAAGTCACCTATGTTGATGCGGGTTACCACACAGCAGGCCTTATGGGTGAAATAAGCGTCGACTAGTTCAGCCCTTATATATTTACCTATGAGCCTGCAGCACATCATCCTCGCCTTCAAGGCGAGCGATGGTGACGGCCGCACAGGAATCGCTAAACACATTGACTGACGTGCGACACATATCAAGCACCCGATCAACCACCAGAATCAGTCCTATCGCCTCCAGAGGCAGGCCTATCGCACCCAGGATAATGGTGATCGCTACCAGACTGGCTGACGGAATACCGGCGACACCAATCGAAGTCAGTAATGCAATGAGCACAATGGTAAATTGTGTGACAAGGTTCAGATCCAGGCCATAGGCCTGTGCAATAAACATAGCCGCCACGCATTCATACAGGGCCGTACCATCCATATTCACCGTCGCCCCCAGTGGCAGGGTAAAACCACTCACCTGATTGGACACGCCTGCACGTCGCTCGACGCAGTCCAGTGTAATTGGTAGT
>JAOUPA010000181.1 GCA_029880105.1 Gammaproteobacteria bacterium | reverse complement strand
GCCACCAAAATCCAGTGTCACGGCATTGCCGTTGCGTTCTGATCGTATCGAGGTCAGGTCGATATGACCGACCATTTCCTGGCCTAGTGAAAGGGCCCCGATAGAGTTGATAGCGAGATCATGTATTTCAGGTTCGTCTTTGCTCTGGGTGAGCCGCAGCCAGTTTCTATCAGGCTCGCCTCGAGCACTGACTTCTGTTAGCAGGCAGAACAGCAAAAACAGGCAGGTAACAAACAGGAGGTGTATATGGCGGTGCCGGGTCAGTGTACGGTACAGCATGCCCCGATTCAGGGTTGTGGTATTAATCAAAATCTAAAGCCTCGATGATCCTGTCCAGTCGGGTTTGCGCATCACTCTCTCCCGGTTTGCCATAAGCGCTGGTTGCAGCCTTTCTTTCGGCCTCGGCCCTGGCGATGTAGTTGTCGCTACAGGTGGTTATGGCCTGTTTGAGTGAAGTCAGTATTTTAGAAATTTCATCAGGGTTGCGAACCCAGGATTCGATATACAAACCCGTAGCAGGTGTAATTTTTGCAGCATATTTTTCCTTTGAAACCAGTTGGTTAAAGTCATTGCACCATTCCTTTGGTGCCTGATGGATCAGTTTGAAAAAGAGTTCGATATAGGGCTCCTTTCGTATCATTGGTGGTCGATTTTCATCGAAACCGATTATTTTGATGTCGCTTATGCCTTCCATAAAATTTTCTTACCCTGCTGTGTTTTGCTGTGCATCACAGCATACGCCTATTTGAGCAAAATTATCGAAATAAGAATGGGTTGCTGTTTCATGTACCGAGTTGGGACACGATATAATGGACATTATTTTTTTATGGATAGCCCTATGTTTCGACAATTGATTACCTGTTTTACCTGTATATCCATGATTGGGTTGCATATGGTGCCTCGGTTTGCTTATGCAACAGAGCATCCGGCTGTCACTGAGTTTGATCAGGTATCGCTGCAAGAAAAATATCCCAAGGCCAGAATAATAAGAGTCTTGCCTGAAGAATATGCAACGCTGGAAAAAAATCTGCGTCAGCGCGGCTATCGCCAGTCCGAGATATTGCCATTGCAGCTGGCGCAAAATGATATTGAAGGTCATGCTGGTGTTATCACTGCACAGCAGCAAGAGGTAGGCTTAAGCGATGACTGTGTTGAGCCGGACAGGGAGAGTGCTGGCGAGGAGTCATTGCAGGTTATGCTCGATTTTACTGAGGACATGATGCAGTCGAGTAATAGTTCATCCGGTGATGATGCCGCGGTGCTGTTTGTCATTGTCGGCACGGTGGTCGTGGTTGTCTGGTCACTTTATGTCTTTAAGTATCTCTATGATGTCTCGATTGGTAATGCACCATGTGGCCATTGGCGTGAATTCTCTGCGGTGAGCAGTAGTGCTTCATCAGGTACAGGACAGCATGCCCGTTTTGATGGGTTGCGCTATTCAACTGGTTTTCGTCAAGGCGTACTGGATGTCGGTATTGGTTTTGAGCTGGGACAGGCAGATATTCTGCTAAGCGAAATTGCTGTACTTGAGTTGCATGGTCGCTACTGGTTGCTTGGTCCAATATTGAGATGGCGATTATCAGAGAGTAAAAACCCGAGTTATTTCCAGATGAGTTTTGTTGCGGGTAGTACTGAACATGATGAGGTAGGCATGTTGGCCAAAGCAAATCTTGGAGTTTTGTTTGGTATCGGCGATAGCCTGCAGTTGGGTTTGAACTGGGGCGCGATGAATATTAACCTGAATGAAGATCAGGGCATTATTACCGAGCGTAGCCAGTACCACTATCTATATGGAATTAATGTGGGTTTTAGATTTTAGAGTATAAGTAATATTGGCAGTATTGATTCGAGATATAATTTTAAGATTACTGAATTAGTTAGAGGATTTGGCAGGTAGTGAAAAAATTGATCATTCCTTTTGTCTTACTCGCAGCGGTGTTGATGTTTTATCCATACCTGGATGATTCGGACACGCATGCGCCATTAACCGGGTTGCCATGGCAGATTGAGTTGTTACCAGATGGTGCAACTCGTGTATTTGGGCTAACGCTATCTAGAAGTAGCCTGGCTAATGCACTTGCTGTACTTGGTCAGGACATGGAGCTGGCGCTTGTGGCAGCGGCGGATGAAGTCGGTAACCTGGAGATGTACTACGGCAATTACCGGGCCGGCTTACTCTCCGGCAAGCTGGTATTGCAGACGAGTTCTAGTGAAGATAATCTCAGGCGCTGGCGTGACAACGCGGTCAGGTTTGAGCACATGGCCAGTGGCCAGGCAAAAAAATATTTGCTCGCTGAAGATGATCTTCCCCAGGTATTGCAGGAGGTGATTACTGGTATTACTTTTATTCCAGCGGTGAACCTCAATGATGAAATCATCGTTGCTCGTTTTGGTGAACCGGTTGAGCGTGTGCAGATTGACAGTGCGATACATTATCTATACCCAGCTAAAGGCATTGATATCGCCGTGTTTGACGAGGCAAAAGAAGTTATTCAGTATGTGGCGCCGAGTGAATTTAAATTTATAAAAATAGGGAGTAAATAGAAATGTATTTAATTGTGTTGAGTATGCCGTTCGAGACGCAATCAACCTCACTCACACTCATCTGATAATACGTCCATAAATAAAGAAGGCCCAGCAGGGCCTTCTTTTTTATTATTGAACCTCAATCCGCTTCCGGTGCGAGCTGGCTTTTTTTGGAATAGTCAGCCTTAGAACCCCGTTCTTGAATGAAGACTTTGTTTTGCTTTCATCAATATCGGCCGTGGGCAGCACCACTGAGCGGTAAAATTCCTTTTTACTGATTTCCCGTCTGAGGTAATTACCTTTTTCCTCTTTTTCTTCATGACAGGTTTTTGCCCGGATCACCAGTTGCCTGTTGGCGACTGATACATCAATGTCTTTTTTCTCAATACCGGGTAATTCCGCTTCGACGTAGATATCCTTATCCCGATCAACGACATCGATTTTCGGAATGTTATTTAGCGTACTAAAGTTAAATAACTCGGTAGTCTCACTATTACCAAATGGATTACGCCACAACTGGTGGAACATATCCTCCATTTTCTTTTCAAGATCCCTGAGTGCAACCATATAACCGCCGTGCTCAGTATCTGGGGTTTTGGAAATTTCTGTGTTTTTCATCTGAAATCACCTCCTTCTACACTATATAATAATTGGAGCATGCACAGGATTGTGAGTTCCTGATCTGGGTCAATATGGATTAATCAGGAGCTTCAGTAGTTTCCGATATCGATTAAATGCTAAATCCTTAAATAGTGAGCCCAGGTCTGATATGATCTCAACCCATGTTGGGTAATTAAACCTGCTTTACAGATTTAACTCTATTTTTTATCAGGAGATTAGGAATATGCGTAAATTTACTGTATCACTTGCCCTGGCCTTGTCTGTGCTATCAGGCAATGCCAGTGCCGATGCGCTGGGTCTTTTTATTGGCGGTGGTAGCTGGAAACACGATCCATCAGGTGGTTTTAGTACGACAGCCGCTGGCGATACCACCATCGATATGAAAAATGACCTGAAATACAAGGAAGAGTCTGACGGCTATGCTTACCTTGCGTTTGAGCACTTCGTGCCGCTCGTTCCAAATGTTCGAGTCGAGTCGGCTTCGATGGGGCATACAGGAACATCAAACGCATCCTTAGTCTTTAATGGCCAGACTATTAATACGGGTTCCACATCTACTATCAATCTGGATACCAAGGATGCGATTCTCTACTGGCGCCTGCTGGATAACTGGGTCAACCTGGACCTGGGTCTGAATGCACGTAAACTGGATGCCGATTTCATTGTCGGTAATGAAACGGTCGCTGTCTCAGCCACCATTCCAATGCTCTATGTGAATGCACAGTTTGACCTGCCACTGACCGGGTTGTCTATCGGTGGTGATATCAATGTCATCAGTTATTCCGATGCCAGTTACCAGGATCTGCGCCTGCGCTTGCTCTACGAGTTTGGCGTGGTAGGTATCGAGCTA
>JAOUPA010000180.1 GCA_029880105.1 Gammaproteobacteria bacterium | reverse complement strand
CACTGCCTGGTCAACCAGCATACCGAGTGCATCGAGTACCACAACCTTGACGCCGGTACGCAGGCCGGGGTCGAGGCCAATGGTAGGGCGTGCACCGGCAGGGGCGGCCAGTAACAGGTCACGCATATTCTCGCCAAAGACGCGGATGGCCTCTTCCTCGGCGGATTCACGCAGGCGTAAATTTAGCTCGGTTTCAATATGCATCGAAATCTTTACGTACCACGCCCAGTGCGCACTCTCCAACAACCACCTGTCCGCGGCACGTTGCTGGTCTGCAATGGAAAATGCATTCGCGACCAGGTTGTCACACAGGCCCATGGTAACGCCCGGCTCAAGGTCATCCTGTCCCGGAATAAACAGCTTCACGTTCAGCACGCCTTCATTGCGACCACGGAATAATGCCAGCGCGCGGTGTGACGGAATTTTATTAATCGCCTCAGAGAATTCAAAGTAGTCCTTAAACTTGCTGCCGTTATTCTCCTGGCCACTGACCACGGTGGAGACCAGCTGCCCCCTTGCCCAGCAGATCTCGCGCAACTGTGCAATCAGGTCGGCATTTTCCGCGGCGCGTTCCATAAAAATCTGGCGGGCGCCCTCGAGCACCGCCTTGCTGTCGGTAAAACCGGCCTCCTCATTAATATACGACTCCGCCTCTACTTCAGGCTGCAGGGAAAAATCCTGCAGGATGGCATCGAGCAGCGGTTCAATACCGGCCTCACGCGCAATCTGCGCCTTGGTGCGGCGCTTTGGTTTGTACGGCGCATACAGGTCTTCCAGCCTGGTCTTGGTATCGGCCTCCAAGATCGATTTTTTTAATTCATCACTCAACTTGCCCTGTTCGGCTATCGAATTCAAAACCGTGACGCGGCGTTCTTCCAGCTCACGTAAATAATGCAGGCGCTCTTCCAGCGTGCGCAGCTGCGTGTCATCCAGGCCACCGGTGACCTCCTTGCGATAACGTGAAATAAACGGCACGGTTGCACCTTCATCAATCAGTGTAATCGTGGCGGCAACCTGTGCTACCTTGACGCCGAGTTCATTGGCGATAGTCTGTTCTATATTCATGCGTGTGGAATAATTTATTGTTGTTTTATACGTGACAGGAAATAGCCGCGTAATTTTAACAAAGGCTCATTTCCATAACAGACTTGTATTTTTATTTTTTCTCTAAACCACGTAATATCCGCACATGCCGGCCATCATCTCGATCAACGACCTATCCAAGACTTACGAAACTGGTTTTCATGCCCTGAAGCACATTAACCTCGATATTGCCGATGGCGAGATCCTGGCCCTGCTCGGGCCGAATGGTGCCGGCAAGACCACGTTAATCTCGATTATCTGCGGCATTGTCTCGCCGAGTACTGGCGCCGTGACGGTTGATGGTTTCGACATCATTACCGACTACCGCCAGACCCGGTCCATGATCGGCCTGGTGCCACAGGAACTGACACTCGGCCAGTTCGACACCGTCTGGAACACCGTCACCTTTAGCCGTGGCCTGTTCGGTAAGAAAAAGAACAACGCCTTCATTGCACAGCTGTTGAAGGACCTCTCGCTGTTCGACAAAAAGGACGAAGAGCTGCGCGCCCTGTCCGGTGGCATGAAGCGCCGGGTACTGATTGCCAAGGCACTGTCGCACGAACCCAAAATATTGTTCCTTGACGAGCCAACCGCCGGTGTCGATGTCGAGCTTCGCAAGGACATGTGGAACATCGTGCGTCGCCTGCGCGACTCGGGCGTCACCATTATCCTGACCACGCACTATATAGAAGAGGCCGAGGCCATTGCCGACCGCATCGGTGTTATCAACAGGGGAGAGCTGTTACTGGTCGAGGACAAACAGGCGCTGATGCACAACCTCGGCAAAAAACACCTGATCGTCGAGTTAAAGCAGGCCGCCTCGCACCTGCCGCCGCAGCTGGCCAGTTACGAGCTTGCGCTCTCTGCTGACGGTTGCCAGCTCACCTATACCTACGACACCGTCAGTGACAGCACCGGCATCACCGACATGCTGCAGGCCATTCAAAGTGCCGGGCTGATGCTCAAGGACATCAAGATAAAACAGAGTTCGCTGGAAGATATCTTTGTCGACCTGGTCAATGAAGGTTACCAGCCCGCGGCCAGCCAGCCTGCCGAGCCGGAGGAGAGCCGGGCATGAATTTCCAGGCGATAAAGGTCATCTTCCACCAGGAAATGCTGCGTGCCTATGAAACCCTGTTCCAGAGCCTGGCCTCGCCAGTCATCTCCACCTGTCTGTACTTTATCGTCTTCGGTTCGGCCATCGGCTCGCGCATCCAGAGCATCGAAGGGGTGTCTTACGGCCTGTTTATCGTGCCGGGGCTGACCATGCTGTCGCTGCTCACCCAGAGCATCGCCAATGCCTCGTTTGGCATCTTCTTCCCCAAGTTCACCGGCACCATTTACGAGATCCATTCCGCACCGATCTCGCATTCCGAGATCCTGATCGGCTATGTCGGCGCCGCCGCCACCAAGTCGCTGATCATCGGCATTATCATCCTGCTCACCGCCAGCTTTTTTGTCGAGCTGAAGATTGCCCACCCGTTCTGGATGGTGACTTTCTTAATCCTCACCTGCATTTCATTCAGCCTGTTCGGTTTTATTATTGGCCTGTGGGCGAATGACTTTGAAAAGCTGCAGGTCATCCCGCTGCTGGTGATTACCCCGCTGGTCTTTCTCGGCGGCAGCTTCTACTCGGTAAGCATGTTGCCACCGTTCTGGCAGACGGTGACGCTATTCAACCCGGTGGTTTACCTGATCAGCGGTTTCCGCTGGAGTTTCTTCGAGGTATCGGATGTCAGTGTCAGCGTCAGCCTGGCGATGATTGTTGGCTTTCTGGTGATATGTATTTCGATAGTGGGGTGGATGTTTAAGACAGGATACCGAGTGAAGCAATAGTTTTTTCGAGATTTTTCTTTTTATAATTAAAGCATGCGGTGCAATGCACTTCGTTTATTGCACTTTAAGTGCTACACGCTGTCCAATACAGTGTTAGGCTAGACAGCCTAATCATTTCTCCAGAGTTTCGTTCGCTGAAACTCTTTAACGCTTGCGACACTGCAGCGAAAAAATCACCGGCCTATTAACGAAATTGGAAATTCGTTGAACAAGTCACACCTGTTACATTTTTTAATCACAAGGAATGACACATGAATACATCAAAAGTAGGCGTCACTGGCACTTCTAAAAAAGTTGATGAACGACGTTTTCCAATCCATCCTGAACATTTGGCACGCATTCCTGAAGCACTTCGTCGCCAGCTCATATTTGAGGAAGGTTATGGCGAAGCCTTTGGTATCTCAGATTCAGAAATAGCTGCCCAGACAGGCGGCATTGCCACGCGCCACGAATTACTAGCCGACATTGGCACGGTGATCATCGCCAAACCCGTACTTGCCGATTTACAGGAACTTCGCGAAGGCGGCACACTTTGGGGTTATGTGCATTGTGTGCAGCAACGCGACATCACCCAGGCGGCACTTGATCGGAAACAGACGCTGATTGCCTTTGAAGATATGTTTATCTGGTCGCCTAACGGACACATTGGTCGCCATACCTTCTATAAGAATAACGAAATGGCGGGCTATTGCGCGGTCATCCATTCCCTGCAACTTAAAGGCATCGACGGGCATTACGGTAATCAACGCAAAACCATCATTTTCGGTTTTGGTGCAGTTAGCCGTGGTGCGATATACGCGCTCAAGGCACATGGTTTCAGGGATATCACCATCTGTATTCAACGCCCCGACCACGAAGTACGTGAAGAGATACTCGATTGTAACTATGTCAGAATTCGACGCGGCAACGAGGGCGAAGCACGCATGTTAGTGGTAGAGCACGATGGCAGCACGCGACCGCTGACTGAACTGGTTAGCGAAGCCGATATCATTGTTAACGGCACCTTTCAGGATCCAGAACATCCCACCGACTTTGTAACCGAAGCAGAAATCGCCTGCCTCAAACCCAACAGCCTGATTATTGATGTCAGTTGCGACGAAGG
>JAOUPA010000041.1 GCA_029880105.1 Gammaproteobacteria bacterium | reverse complement strand
AACGCCGATTGATGTAATCAGGGCCGTATTTCCCGGCGGTACAATTACCGGTTGCCCTAAAGTACGATGCATGGAAATATTAATCGAGATGGAACAGGAACAACGTGGCGCTTATACTGGCTCCGTTGGTTACATCAATCGTGATGGCAGCATGGATCTTAATATCCTGATTCGAACCATGCTTAGGGCAGGAAATAAAATTAGTTTCAGGGCAGGCGGTGGTATTGTTGCCGATTCTGATCCCTTACGCGAACTGGACGAGACACGTGCCAAGGCCAGGGGACTGGTGAATATTTTTAACTTGAAAACTTAATATGCGACATATCACAATTAATGGTATTACTGCGGAATATCTACCTGTCATGGACAGGGGGCTGCACTATGGCGATGGCCTGTTTGAAACCATTGCCTGTATCGATAACCATATACAATTCTGGGATGAGCATATTGAGCGCATGAGAAGTGGCGCAGAACGATTGTATATAGATACCAGTGCCATCGATCATTTCAGTACTGATGTCAATACGATGCTGGCGCAACATAAAATATCCAACTGCGTCATTAAACTGATACTGACCCGTGGCCAGGGTGAGCGGGGATATTTATCACCATCACCACAACATCCCACGCGTATCGTGATCCTGAGTGACCTACCAAAGTACCCTGACACCAATAACACCAGTGGCATTGATACCTGTTATTGCTCGCACACTATTTCCAGAAACAGGAACCTCGCCGGCATTAAACACCTGAACCGCCTTGACAACGTGCTGGCCAGAAATGAATGGCATGATGAGTACCAGGAAGGCCTTATGCTCGATGAAAACGAAAATATCGTTGAGGGTACAATGAGTAATGTCTTTGTGGTAAAGCAGAAACAACTATTTACACCATTACTTGATGATTGCGGCATCGATGGCATTATTCGTTCACAGGTTTTGTCTATTGCACAGAAATACGATATCGATACCTTTGTCACAGATATTACTAAATCAGACATGACTGAAATGGATGAGATTTTTATCTGTAACAGCCTGATTGGCATCTGGCCAGTGAAGTCACTGGCAGACAAAAATTATCACGTCGGTGATATAACTAAAAAAATATCGCAAGCCCTCAAAAAGCGAATGCAAGCGCAATGAAAAAAACTTTAAGCCGTAATAAAATTATCATTGTTATGCTGCTGGTTTCCCTGGCGATACTTGCATCGTTATGTTTTCTAACTAAGCAGGTTATGGAGACACCCAATTACCTGGACCAGGAGCAGATCGTCGAACTCAAACCGGGTGCAACCATTCGCAGTTTAACCCGACAACTGGAACAGCTCGGTTTAATTGATCATCCAGAGCTTCTAATATTATGGTCACGGCTCAATGGTGATGCCAAACGTCTTCAGGTAGGCGAATATACTGTGCACCCTGCAATGACCTTATCGCAGTTACTCAGTGATATCACTACCGGCCACGTCCGTCAGTATCCATTACAGTTACTCGAGGGCTGGACCTTTAAACAGTTCATGCAAGCGATTTCAGATAATGAGGCGATCGATCATCAGCTCGCCGGGCTTGATCACAAGCAGATTCTTCAGCAACTAAATATTTCATACGATCACCCCGAAGGCCTGTTTTTTCCTGACACCTACTACTTTCATAAAAATATCAGTGATATCAATATTCTTAAACGTGCTTATACACAGATGCAAAGCCATCTTGATAATCTGTGGCAGCAACGCGATAAAGAACTGCCATTTGAATCACCTTATCAGGCCCTGATAATGGCCTCAATCGTTGAGAAGGAGAGCGCTGTTGCTGAAGAGCGTACCTTGATTGCCGGTGTCTTCATTAATCGCCTACGCAGAAATATGCGCCTGCAAACAGACCCAACGGTTATTTATGGTCTTGGCGACAGCTACGATGGCGATATTCGCTTCCGTGACCTGCGCAATGACACGCCTTACAATACCTACACTCGAAAAGGTCTGCCACCGACACCAATTGCAATGCCAGGTCTGGGTGCACTAAAGGCGGTAATGCATCCTGAAAAGTCTGATTACCTTTATTTTGTTGCGATCAACGATAATTCTGGTCGCCACAAGTTTTCGAGTACACTTGAAGAACATAATAAAGCCGTCGACCTGTATCAGAGAAAACGCAGAAAAATAACAAAATAGCATGAGTAAATTTATTACGCTTGAAGGCATAGAAGGCGTTGGCAAAACCAGTAACCGCGATTACATCCGTGAACTACTGGAACAGACCGGCAAACAGTGTATCGTCACCCGTGAACCTGGTGGTACACCACTGGGTGAATCGCTACGCGAATTACTACTACAGCACTCCAATGAAAAGATGAGCAATGATGCAGAACTACTGTTGATGTTTGCTGCACGTGCTGAACATATCAACAAGGTAATACAACCCGCGCTGAACGACGGTAAATATGTACTCTGTGACCGCTTTACTGAGGCGACTTATGCCTACCAGGGCGGCGGGCGTCAGCTGGATGTCTCAAAAATTACTGACCTGGAAAACTACGTACAGGGCGCATTACGTCCTGACCTGACCATTATTCTCGATGCCCCTGTGGAAGTAGGTCGAGAACGTGCCGGTAAACGTAGCACACCTGATCGTATAGAACAGGAAAAAAATGATTTCTTCGATCGTGTGCGTAATGCCTATCTCGATCTGGCCAGACAGCATCCTGACCGAATTTGTACGGTGGATGCGAGCCTACCGCTCGAACAGGTACAGGCGCAGATTAAACAGCAGTTAGAAGACAGGGGTATTGTTTAACCATGATCTATCCATGGCAACAGGAGCAATGGCGCATACTGATGCAGCTGAAACAGGCACAGCGCATGCCGCATGCCATCCTGTTGTACGGTGAGGAGGGTAGTGGCAAGGCTGATTTTGCCCAGGCGCTGTCTGCAGCCATGCTATGCCAGCAACCGGCAGAAAATGGTGAGGCCTGTGGTCGCTGCAGCGCCTGTCAGCTGATCGCAGCTGAAACCCACCCCGATCTTGCACTGATTCAACCGGCACCACCGGAAAACACGAAAAGCAAAAAGCCGGTACTCAATATTCGTATCGATACCATCAGGCAGCTGTGTAATAAACTCTCGTCAACCAGCCAGTTTGAGGGCTATCGCATTGCCGTCATCGAAAATGCCGACAGGATGCTGGTGCAGGCAGCAAATGCATTGCTGAAAACGCTTGAGGAGCCGGGTGAGCGGACTTTGATCGTCCTCGTTACCTCACGGCCATTCCGCCTGCCAATCACCATACGCAGCCGCTGCCAGTCGCTGCGTTTTCCCCAGCCCAACCAGGACATTGCCCTGCAGTGGCTACAGGCACAGGGCCTGAAATCCGCCGAAATCGCACTTAAATACGCCCATGGCGCACCCCTGCTGGCACTCAGACAACAGGAAGAGGCCATAGAACAGCGAGACCTGTTGGCAAAGGCCCTGATCGCCGGTATCAACGGTGAGACTTCACTCAGCTATGCGGCACAACTGGCCGACCTGCCCAAGGACATTAGCCTCGGCTGGCTACTTGACTGGGTCAGTGATCTGGTTCGCCTGAAGAATACGGGGCTTGAAGCGGGTATTATCAACGAAAAAAATCGACCATACCTGAAGAAAATGGCACAAAAAGCTGATTTAAAAAGAGTTTTTATCTTTCATGATCAGGTCATTGAGTATATTAGAAAGGAAAGTATTGCACTGAATCCACAACTACTCTGGGAGAATCTGCTAATATCTTGGGACGCTTTATGACGAACACGAAATACATAGGACAAAAACAATGAGCGCAACCAATGCACGCCCCGGTATGCTTTCACTGAGCATTAAAGACAAGGTGTCTCTTTACGCCTCCTACATGCCCTTCGTCAAAAACGGTGGCCTGTTCATCCCGACAAATAAGGAATACAACATCGGTGACGAAGTCTTTATGCTGCTGACGCTAATGGAAGACAGTGACCGCATTCCCGTCGCCGGCAAAATCATCTGGATTACACCGATGGGTGCACAGGGTAACCGTGCCCGTGGTATCGGCGTACAGTTTGCACCACAGGACAAGGGCACAACCCGCAACAAAATCGAAACGCATCTCGCAGGTGCCATGAAAGCCGATCGTGTTACCCACACGATGTAAAACACACCGCAAAGCTGTTTCAAGTTGTTTGTAGATTCTCACTGCCATCTGGATTGCATTGACCTTGCCGATTTTGATGGCAGTTTTGACAAGCTAATCCAGAAAACCTCCGAGGCCGACATCGAGCGCATGCTCTGTGTCTCAATCGATCTCGACAAATACCCGGCGATGCTCGCACTGGTAGAAAAATACCCACAGATATCGATCTCTGTCGGTGTCCACCCGATGCATAACCAGGATGCACCGCTCGATCTTGATCAGCTAAAGACACTGGCCACCAACCCCAAAGTCGTCGCCATCGGCGAGACCGGTCTCGACTACTACTACCACAAGGGTGATAACCAGCAACAGATAGATTATTTTCGCAGCCACATACAGGTTGCCAATGACCTGAACAAACCCGTCATCGTCCACACCCGAGATGCAGGGCAAGACACACTCGATATTCTGCGCAGTGAGAACGCAGAAAAGTGCAGTGGCGTGATCCATTGCTTTACCGAAACCATGGACTTTGCCGAAAAGGCACTGGAACTCGGTTTTATGATTTCGTTTTCAGGTATCACCACGTTTAAAAATGCCGATGCGTTACGCGAGGTTGCCCGACAGGTACCCGATGAGCAGCTATTAATTGAAACTGACGCGCCTTACCTTGCACCGGTACCACACCGCGGCAAACAGAACACACCCGCACTAGTCAGGCATGTTGCAGAGACACTGGCCAAGGTGCGCAACACCAGCGTTGAACACATCGCACAAATTTCAAAAGATAATTACTATCATTTGTTTGGTAACAGGCAATAACAATGGATCAGCTACCCTTTGACCAGAGCTGGGCTGAACAGCTCTTGCCCGAGTTTGAAAAAGATTACATGAAATCGCTTAAGGCCTTTTTGCGTTTGGAAAAAGATAAGGGCAAAGTGATTTTCCCACACTCCAGTCTCTGGTTTAATGCACTCAACAGTACACCACTGGATCAGGTTAAAGTAGTAATTCTAGGTCAGGATCCCTATCCAACACCGGGGCACGCGCATGGCCTGTGCTTTTCAGTATTGCCCGAGGTAAAACCGCTGGCCAAGTCACTGATCAATATTTTCAGTGAGCTGAAGGACGACCTGGGCATTGAAAACCAGCACGGCTATTTACAGAGCTGGGCGAACCAGGGCGTACTGCTACTCAATAGTGTTTTAACTGTCGAAAGTGGTCAACCTAATTCACATCAGGGCAAAGGCTGGGAAACCTTTACTGATAAAATTATTTCGGTACTCAACGCACAGCAACGTCCCATTATCTTTGTACTTTGGGGTTCATATGCGCAAAAAAAAGGTGCCATCATTGATGCGCCCCATCACCTGATCATCCGCGCGCCACATCCTTCGCCACTGTCAGCCTATCGCGGTTTCCTGGGAAGCCGTCCATTCTCAAAGATTAATCATTTTTTAAAGCAGAGCGGGCAGGCTGAAATTAACTGGAGGGTATAAGGCGTCAAATCTATTACCGGCGTTTATTTTTTCATTAATTTTTGCCAGTACATGTCCGGTTTAAAGCGATCACCAAAATGCTTTTCGAATGCCTGCATTTTTTCGATGATGCCAGCAACACCAACCTCCTGAATGTGATGCATCGTGCCAGATCGGAACGGCGCAAAACCAGTGCCAAAAATAACACCTGCATCAATCATATCCTCGTTTTCAACAATACCTTCGCGCACGCACGCCACCGACTCATTCAATAGCTTTAACACCAGGCGATCCTGCAATACCTGAAGGTTGCCGTGTTGTATCTTTTTATTTTTCTGAATTTTGCCTTTTTTGTATTGATAAAAACCCGATCCTGTTTTTTTACCCAGATGACCTGACTTAACGATGCGCTCCAGGTTCTTTGGTAACTCTACATTCATGGTTTTAGATAAAATGCTGGCGACATTTTTGCAGATATCGAGTCCAACGGTATCTGCCAGTTCAATAGGCCCCATAGGCATGCCAAAATCCGTGGCCGCCTTATCAATCGATTCGGGCGCAATGCCTTCATCGACCATCATCACGGCCTCGAGCAGGTAGGGCATCAATATTCGATTGACTAAAAATCCGGGCGAGCTCTTAACAGGCAGCGGTAACTTGCCAATATCACGGGCAAATGCGGCGACCTGTTGCAGAATCGTTTCGTCGGTATTGTCACCATGAATGATTTCCACCAGTGGCATCAGTGCAACCGGGTTGAAAAAATGTAGTCCAACGAGTCGGCCAGGATTTTCCAGGGCAGAGGCCAGGTCTTCGAGCATAATGCTGGAGGTGTTAGTAGCAAGTATAGCACCCGGCTTCATGCGCGGCTCAATGCCCTTATAGAGCTCTTGCTTAACATCGACATCTTCAAAGATCGCCTCGATGACTATATCGGCCTGTGCAACACCGATACCTCTATGATCCATCATCAGGCGATCATTCGCAGCAACGATGGCGCGCCTGTCTTTTTTAAATTTCTTTTTGAACGACTGCATGGCTCGCTGCGCGGTTTTTGCTAACCGCTCCGGGGACTGATCCTGTACCGTTACGCTATAACCTCTAATCGCGCACCAGGCGGCAATATCACCGCCCATAATACCGCCGCCAATCACATGCACGTGCTTTGCCTTGTATTCGACCTGCTTACCGTATTTTTTCAATGCCTCCTGTAGAAAAAACACACGCACCAGATTGCGTGCAGTCTTACTGGTCGCCAGTTGTGAAACCTCGTTAATTTCCTGCCTGAGCATTTCTCCGGGTGTATCGGCATAGTTCTGCCAGAGTTCAATCAAACGGTAGGGCGCAGGGTAATGTTCAGGCCTGGCCTTTTTCGCTACCTGTTTTTTTATTTGTTTGGCAACTAAAGGTCGAAGATATTTGTGATTGGCAAGACGTTGCAGTAGACCAGGCTTCCTGGCTTTAGGCTCCTCCATAATAAAACGCCTGGCAGCGTGCTTAAGCTGTCGCAGTGGTACCGCCTCATCAATTAGCCCAATCTTTTTAGCAGCCCTGGCTGTTAACATGCGCCCGGTCAACATCATATCCAGTGCAGGCAAAGGTCCTGCTCGACGAATCGAGCGCACCGTACCGCCGTAACCGGGAAAGATGCCCAATTTGATTTCTGGTAATCCTATTTTTGAGTAGTCTTCGCTCGACATTACTCGATAACGGCAGGCGAGTGATAACTCAGTACCACCGCCCAGGCACATGCCATGAATCATACTAACAGTAGGCCGAGGCAGGGCCTCAAGTTTATTCATCAGTGAATGGCCGCGTTTAAGAAACGCTGCAGCCTGGCCTTTATTCTCCAGGGTAGTAAATTCCTTGATGTCGGCGCCATAAATAAAACTGTCTTTTTTGTCTGACAGAATAACCACACCCGTCGGCAAATCAGTAGCCAGGTCATTGAGTATTAAATTGAGCTCTTCGAACACCTGTGCAGATAACAGGTTAACGCTTGAATCAGCCGCATCTAGGTGCAGCCATAAAATATCCGCCTTATCGTATTCGAGCTTCCAGTGTTTATATGTCTTTGCTTTTTTGCTCATTGCAGTATCCAGTTAGTCTTCGCGCTCAATCAACATGGCGCCACCCTGACCACCACCAATACACAAACTGGCGATGCCACGTTTTGCATTTTTTCTTTCCAGTATTTTTGCCAGGTGCAACACAATACGCGCACCACTGGCACCAACAGGATGACCAAGACTGATACCACCACCATCAATATTAAGACGCTCATGTGGTATCTCACCGATAGCAGATTTTAAATTCAAATACTGAGCGCAATAATCTTTTGTATTCCATGCAGCCACACAACCAAGCACCTGTGCAGCAAAGGCCTCGTTGATCTCCCAGTAATCAATATCTTTGATAGAAAGTTTTTTACGCTTCATAATCGGCGTCATCGCATGTATCGGTCCCATACCCATGACAGCCGGATCAAGACCTGCCCACTGGCTATCGGTAATTTTTGCGATGGTTGATAAATTATATTTTTTTACCGCCTTTTCACTGGCGAGTAATACCCAGCTGGCACCATCGGTAATTTGCGCACTGTTACCCGCTGTTACATTACCGTACTGTTTATCGAAGGCAGAGCGCAGGCGCGCCAGACTTTCGAGACTGGAATCACGACGCAGTCCATCATCCTGCTCGTAGCAGTTACCATTGGTATCGTACAAAACTTCAACCTCATCCATAACACCTTCATCATAGGCCCTGGCCAGACGCTGGTGACTGGCTACAGCAAACTCATCCATCTGCTTGCGGCTAATATCAAATCGATAAGCAATTTCTTCGGCGGTCTGCCCCATATTCAAGCCCACAACTGGGTCAGTCAGCCCACGTAGCAGGGCAATCACCGGTTTGAAGTAAGCAGGACGTAGTTTGAATAACTGTTTTATTTTTAGCACGGGTGTTTTTGCACTGGCCAGCCCACCCAGCCAGTTGACCATCTGATCATTGTGCAATACTGGCGCACGGCTCATGGCCTCGACACCACCAGCCAGGACAATGTCAGACAGACCACTCTGAATGTTGTGATAGGCCGAATCAATCGACTGCATACCCGAGGCGCAGTTACGTTGCACTGTCCATGCCGGTACACTCAATGGAATGCCAAGACGCAGTGAAACCACGCGTGCGATATTGGCTTCATCGGGGCCGGGCATGATACAGCCGAGAATGACCTCATCGATATGTTCAAACAGCGCGGCATTCCTGAGCAACAATGGCTTCGCTGATTGCACGGCAAGGTCACTCGCACTAAATAGCCCCTGACGCCCACGCGCCTTTAACTGCGGGCTGCGACTACCATCTACAATATAAACATTCCTTGCCATCAGGGTGTCTCCACTCGCCAGCCTGTATTTGAAAACTCATCAACCTTGATTGCATTCTGCACCGCCACGCTGGTTTGCTCAAGCAGTTCAAACTCATCCTGGGAGATAATATTTTTATCCCTGGCCTCCTGATAAAGCACTGTGCCATCACTCTCTAGTTTTTTACTGCGCTGTGCATCACGAATTATTTTTTCGATACTGGCCGCTTCAAGTACCAGGTCCTGTGCCCGCAGGATACGGCCAGTCGGGTCATTTTCATTTTTATTCATGTAAATGCCGCGTGTCAGGCGATCAAGCGTTGCCGAAGGCGTGAGCAAAAGGCGCGCTACCTGGTGGCCCAGGTGATCACTCGGACGCTGGTATGGTTTGCTGAGCGGGAACACCAGCATATTCAGCACACGACCTATAACCGGTATCTGCAAATTAGTCATAACGCCTTTCAGTGCCTGCTGAATATTAAACAGGGCATCATCACAGGCCCACTTCAATAAGGGGATATCATCTTTTGGACAACCATCATCTTCAAAATTTTTAAGCACCGCAGTCAACACATACATATTCGATAAGGCATCGGCAAAACGGCCCGATATCTTTTCACGACGTTTTAACGAACCACCGAGCAGGGCAACACAGGCATCGGTCATCAGTGCGAACGATGCACTCATACGCACCAGCTGCCGGTAATAATAATTTGCCACACCCTTACCGGGTGCCAGTAGCAGATGTGCAGCCGTTAAACCAATCCACAGCGAGCGCACTACATTACTGATAACAAAACCGGCGTGTGCAAACAGTGCACGGTCGAAATCAACCAGGCCCTGTCGCTTATCATCATTGTGCACAGCACTGACTTCTTTCAGTAGATAGGGGTGACTACGCATCGCACCCTGACCAAAGATCATCAGGCTGCGTGTCAGTATGTTGGCGCCTTCCACTGTTATACCCACCGGCACCAGCTGGTAATAACGCGCCAGAAAATTATTTGGCCCCATGCAGATCGCATGACCACCATGAATATCCATCGCATGGTTCACCACCGTACGCATACGCTGCATCGCCTGCTGCTTGATAATGCCAGAAATCACCGAAGGCACGCCACCATCGTCGAGACAGGAGAGCACCAGCAGGCGTGCCGAGTTCATCGCATAGGCCTGGCCACCAATTTCAGCCAGTGGCTCTTCAATACCTTCGAAGTAACCAATGGGTGTATGGAACTGGTTTCTGATGCGGGCATAAGCACCTGTAAACCTGGATGCCATCTTGGCACCCGCTGTACCCAGTGCTGGCAGTGAAATAGCGCGACCATCAGACAGGCACTCCATCAGCATGCTCCAGCCTTTGCCGACATACTCTTCACCACCAATAATCCAGTCGAGTGGAATAAACACATCCTTGCCACGCACCGGGCCATTCAAAAAGGCCTGGTTGAGCGGGAAGTGGCGCCGGCCAATTTCAACACCTGGCGTATTTGTTTTAATTAACGCCAGCGTAATACCGCGGTCTTCTTCATCACCGATCAAATGCTCTGGGTCATACAGCCGGAATGCCAGACCCAGAATTGTAGCCACCGGAGCCAGCGTGATGTATCGCTTGTCCCAGTTAAGGCGAAGCCCCAGCACCTTGTCCTTACCGTCAAAGCTACCGTAACAGACCACGCCGGTATCCGGCATGGCACCAGCATCACTACCTGCCGTCGGTCCGGTTAGGGCAAAGCAGGGGATTTCTTCGCCTCGTGCCAGGCGCGGTAGGTAGTAATTTTTTTGTTCATCGGTGCCATAAGTCATCAGCAGTTTGCCGGGGCCCAATGAATTCGGCACCATCACCGTCACCGCGGCGGAACCGCTGCGGCTACCGATCTTCATCACCACCTCTGAATGCGCATAAGCCGAGAATGCCAGGCCGCCGTACTGCTCAGGGATAATCATCGCGAAGAAGCCGTTATCCTTAATATACTGCCATACCTCCGGTGACAAATCGTAATCGTCGTGCGTGATCTGCCAGTCATTCAACATGCCACACAGCTGCTCGACCGGGCCATCGATAAAGGCCTGTTCTTTGCTGCTCAGCCTTGGCCTGGATAAATAGCGAACTTTGGAAAAATCCGGTTTGCCACTAAACAGCTCCGCCTCCCACCAGACATCACCCGCATCCAGTGCCTCCTGTTCAGTTTTTGAAATCGTCGGCATAATGCCAGAGACCAGGGCAAACACCGGCTTGCTTATCAGTACTCGTCTTAATGGATAAATATTGAGGACAATGGCGCCAACTGCAAAAACAATCCAGAGCACACTAAGCGTCAATGGATTTGCGCCCGAATACATATCAAACAGGTAAAGAAACACCGCAATAGCAATCGTCCATAGAATCAATGAGACACGAAAGTAGGCTGCAAGCAAAGCCAGAACAATAAAACCAGCCAACCACATCATTGTTATACCCTCCTGTTAAACCCAACTAGGCCGTATTTTTAATACTCGTAAAATCCAGACTATCATCCAGATCGTCAATCGTAATTTTTTTTGAACCGGTCGCAACCGGTGCCAACAGATCAATGGCCTCACTATCGGTAATAATCCAGTCAGATGTATCGCTACAGTTAACACCGCTTCGATCCCACGGCAGTCGCTTATAAAGCGCCAACTCATCAAAATCCAGCATCGGGTATTTAATAACATCGAAATAGGGCGAATAATCAAAGTCAGCGGGAATAATCAGCTGTGAATTTCTTCGATAGAGTTTTAGTTCACCTGACTCGTTCTGGTGCAACATCTGTCGTATTGGAAAATGCACGCCGGCAAAGGCCTCGGCCAGCATGCTGGAACAAACTGATTTAGTCGGCCTGCCTGCGTTATGTTCAAACAGGCTCGAACGCCAGCGGCGCGGCAAGATACCATAGGGAAACATAAAGCGCGCCAGGTCGAGCAACTGCCTGACGTTATAGTCAGTACCCAGTTGCATAATCGCATAATAAATAACCTTCTGGGAATCGGAGCGGGTCAGACCCCGAGGTCGGCAGATACGCAAATGCTCCTTGCGGTATTTTTCCAGTGGGTTTGCAATCGTACCCTGGCCCAGCAACGATTCAATGACGATCTGGTCTTCATTACCACCGCTATGAAATTTTTTAATGTGATTTCTTAAGTTCGGATCATCGATATCATGCAGCCGGCCAATATACAAAAATGAGTGCGTCCAGATGCTCTGTGTAATCATCTTGATGATATCGCTAACCTTCGACTGGCCTTCTACCAGGATAACATCCCCGGGGCGTAACTCGTAACGTAAACGATCAAAGTCAGAGAGTGGAATACGATCACTTACCCGGTCACGGGTCAGCCATTGAACAAACCCATTCCAGATAAAGTTACGTACTTTTAATAACAACTTGAACATCAAAACCCCTGATAAAGAAATTCTCGATATTCATTTTTCAATTAACAGCTTCAGCACGTGCAGCTAATTACAAATCTTCTTTATTTATAGTTATACACCCACTAATTTTTAAATACCCATAATTTTCTTACAGAACGCCAAAGACAGACGATAGACTGTCACAATCAGTATCTGTATATTCATGTACAGGCTGGCTATCAATAAGCAATGTGCTAAAGTTAAACCATATTTATGAACCACGCTGCTTTATGAACCACGCTGCAACACCCATCAAAGTAATGATTGTCGATGACCATGACCTCGTCCGTTATGGTCTCAAAAGCCTGCTTGCTGTACAGCCTGGCATTGATGTCGTCGCCGAGACAAACAGTGGTGAACAGGCCATTGAATACTGCCGTGCCAATGCCAGTAATCTCGATATCATTATGATGGACGTTAATATGCCGGGCATAGGCGGCCTCGAAGCCACCCAGCGCATTAGCAAAAGCTGGCCAGATATTGGCATTATCATCGTCTCGATCCACAGCGAAGGCGCCTTACCCAAACAACTGCTCAATGGTGGCGCCCGTGGCTACCTCTCCAAGGGCGACAAGGTCGAAGAGATAGTCACCGCAATTCACGACGTTCACGCTGGCGGCTGTTATATCGCCAAGAATATCGCCCAGCAGCTCGCCATGTCCTCATTACCCAGCAACAAGAAAAACCTGATCGACAAGCTGTCGAAGCGAGAGATACAGGTACTGATGATGATTGCCCAGGGCAAGAAGAACAACGGTATCTCCGACACACTCAACCTCAGCCCCAAAACGGTCAGCACCTACCGCAAGCGCCTGCATGAAAAACTCGAAGTCAGCTCCGATATCGAAATGATGCATTTTGCCATCAAGAATGGCCTGCTTGACAAATCGCTGCTTGAATAATTATTTATATTCAATAAGTTACAAAGTATAGTTAAATTATATTAATACATAGAATGCTCGAACCAGTTCGACAATCACTGCCTGTTATGCCCACGACGAGCACCATTTTTGAACTGCCTGCCAAGCTGGTTGCAGGCCTGCTAACATCATGACCACACCTGAGACCAGCGAAGCCCGGCCCGCATTCGACGCCAGCGCCTTCCTCAAGACCGTCACCAGCAAGCCCGGTGTCTATCGCATGTACG
>JAOUPA010000178.1 GCA_029880105.1 Gammaproteobacteria bacterium | reverse complement strand
CCGGGTCTGAAGCAAACCGGGTGAAGAATGGATTTGCCGCACCTGAAAGTATGCCGGCAGGATTACCATAACCCGGCACTCCCAGATGGAATGATTTCGCGCCTGGCACGCCCATGTTATTGAATGTTGTACCGTTCAACCCAGAACCAATCGCCTCTGTCGTGGGTGTGCCAGCTAAAACTTCCGGACTTGGCGATGTCGGATCACTCAGGTCAAGCACCAGTCTGTTATCCGTTATCTGGTTGCCGCCAGCCAGTAATCCACCAAGATTATCATTCACTAATGGCTGCACAAAAGCACCACCTCCGACTTTGGCAAACTGCTGCGCCAGTATTGCTGGATAGGAGTTTTCCTGCCCAGCAAGATATAGTGCACCATCGGCATAACCGGCAGTGAGTGAATCACCAATCGTTACGAATTTACTCAGGTCGGCATTGCCACTATTGCCGGCATTGCCCTGAACTGGATTATCAAAATCTGTATCACATGCTGAAACGACTGAGCAAACAATGGCCAGGCCTGCCAGTTTTATTATTTTATTTTTCATAGTTATCACTTCCTGTTATCTCAGTATTTATAGTTAAGACCAAAACCAACAGCCATTACCGTAGATTTGTAATCGCCACCAAAAGAGATGATCGTGCCGGACTGGTTGTAATGATCATATGAGCCATAAAACTCATCAAACATTAGATAGAGAAAAGAAAAATCAAGGTCCAGACCTTTGGCTACCTGGTAACTGGCGCCTGCGGTAAAACCGGTGGCATCGTTACGCGGTGTCTCTGGCGTGAAATAACCGTCATTAATCGGTGAGTTATCAAAATAGATACCGGCACGAATACTCAGGTCTTCATTCATAGCATGCTGCACACCAAAGCGGAAAATATTCGCATCATTATAGTTACGTGGATTGACTGACAGGCCAGCACCATTATTGAACTGTACATCCAGGCTTTGATAAGCACCCCAGTAAGTACGATTAATATCAATCGCGAATACCGTGTCTTCACTTAGGTCGTATGAAATACCTACTGTCAGCTCGGCAGGCAGGACCAGGTCGGCATCAAATGTTGTATCAAAATAAGCGCCCTGTAGTGAGCTGGGTATATTTTCAAAATCAGCACTTTCGTCTCTTGCCCTTAAATCAATTTTTGAACGATAGCTAATACCGACGGACAGGTCTTTAGCTGGTTTTGCCAGGAACCCCAGGTTATAGCCCATGGCTGTCACGCCCTTTGCCTCAATGGTGACATTAGAACGATTACCATTGGCATCAATCAGAGAAGTGCTGAGGTTGCGGTTAAATTTAACCCAGCCATCAACAATAGTCGGACCAAAACCAAAGCTATAATTATCACTCAACTTATACGATATCGTTGGCTGCATAAAAATGGCTTTCAGCTCTATATTGTTCACCAGGTGAGAGCCTACCCAGTCCGTTGGCCATCTAACGACATTGCCATAGGGTGTATAAAAACCGATGCCATAAGAAAGTTTTTCACTCTCCCTTTGCGCAATATAAAGACCCGCCGGCGTGCCAATGGGGTTGTCAGTTTCTGCTGAAACATTTGCCGCCTGATTCTGGTACTTGGTGACGCTGTCAATCAGGCTCATACCAATCGACATATCCGTATCGTTTTTAAGAAAGACCATGCTCGCAGGATTAAAAAAGATCACTTCTGAGCTATCTGTCATTGCTACACCGGTATGACCCATACCGTTGGCTTTCTGCCCCTGGAGCGCAACCCGGTAGCCGCCCGCCTGCACCTGTATAGACACCCCTGCTGTTACCGCAAGAATGAGTAGAGGTAATAATTTAAGTTTCATTTTAATGGTGACTCCTTATTTTTATTTTCTGGCAATCATACTCTTTGCCTTTAATATCACAAAATGCTGATTTATGGCAGTGCCCGGGGCTTTCTATCTTCATCAATCGCGACGTAGACAAGCACCGCCTCGGTAACCTTGATACATTGCTTTCTGGCGCCCTGGCGACGCTCGGCATAGACCTCTACATCGACCTTAATAGAGGTTCTGCCTTCAGAAATGATTTTTGCATAACAGCTAATCAGGTCGCCGATCAACACCGGCTGCCTGAACTCAAATGACTCGACTGCACGGGTAACGATTGGACCCTGTGCCCGCTCCAGCGCGGGAATGCTGCCGGCGACATCGACATACGACATAATCCAGCCCCCAAAAATACTACCGCCGGGATTGGCATCCGCTGGCCTCGCTGGCACACGTATAACGGGAATGCGATTTTCTGGTAAACAGGTCTCGGTCACGGTGTCCCCTCAAAATTACTGATCTATTCGGCCAATGATTGAATTATCTCAAGTACAATACCTGACCATACACAAACTGTCGATATAACTACAGCAACATATTATGCCCAGCCTCAAAGTATCATTCCCCGGTGGTAGCGGTCACAGACTAGACGCCCGGCTCGATGTGCCTGAAGGCATACCTGTAGCTTATGCCATCTGCTGCCACTGCTTTACCTGCAGCAAGGATACCATCACCAGCTACCGTATTAGCAAGGCGCTGGCCAGCCACGGCATTGCCACTTTACGTTTTGACTTCACCGGGCTCGGTAGTAGTGAAGGTGACTTTGCCAGAACCGGGTTCAGCAATAACGTCGCCGATGTTGTGGCCGCGGTTAACTATCTCACTGAACATCACCAGGCACCTTCATTACTGATTGGTCACAGCCTGGGTGGCACCGCGATACTCGAGGCCACGCTGCAACTCGATGAAGCCAGCGCGGAAAAAATTAAGGCTGTCGTGACGATTGCCTCACCGAGCCAGCCCGATCATGTATTGCATCACTTCGGCCATGCACTCGTCATGCTCGAGCAGGGTATCGCTTCCAGTATTGAAGTCGCCGGTGCGTACTACGATATTGAACCGGCATTTGTTGATGACCTCCGCAGTTACAATATGCAGGAACGATTGGCTAACCTGAACAAACCCACGCTTATTTTTAG
This sequence comes from Gammaproteobacteria bacterium, assembly GCA_029880105.1. Taxonomy (GTDB): domain Bacteria; phylum Pseudomonadota; class Gammaproteobacteria; order SZUA-229; family SZUA-229; genus LH-M37. The sequence continues at coordinate 1,073 of JAOUPA010000178.1, read as the reverse complement.
TGTTGTCGGCGATGCGCTAGTTAACGAAACAAACGCAGAAGAACTCAAGCAATGGATAAAAGGGGATTCGCAGGTTATTACGCTCGAAAACTCTGATCATCTACTATCAAAAAAACAGGACACTGATCTGGTTTCAAATAATATTGTTGAATGGTATGCAACCCTTTAGACACGAATATAACCAAACATTCGTTAAATGAAAAAATTCACTCCTAAGCCTGCTCAAGGCATAATCTGTAGAAATAAAAACCGCACCACCCACTGCTTTAGGGAGGTGCGGCTTTTTATTTGCTTAAAATCCACTAACACCGGCTTATTAATCAGCTGGAGCGATGGAAAGCAAGCTACTGAACACCCAGGGTGAATGTTGCTCCTGGACCGCTATATGTGCCATCTATCGCAATCCACATGGATGTGCCTGTAGCCACAACCGTACAGGCTTCATCTACAATCCCAAAAGTCCATGGACGACAATCCCAGGTAGTAGCACCATAAGTGGAATCTGTCAGATAGACATACAGATCCACATCAGCCGACACGCCGCTGGCACTAACATCGTATGTGCTACCCGCTGTCAACCCAGTTACTTCATAATAGCTCCAAGTGCTATCCACCATACCAGCATAAGGTAGTTCTGGCGACCCTAAAACCAAAGTCACAGGTGTTGCAATACTGCCTTCTGCCACAAGCACAACCGGTGCTGCTATTGTTCCAATACTAATATCATATGACTCCTGTACGGTACCTGCCGCATAACTTACCTTGAAGTTAGCGGTACCAGTGGCACCAGCTGTAAACTGGCATTCTTCTGCTACGCCATTTGGAACAACAGCTAAAACATCACAGGAAATTGTTGTTCCAGCAGAGTCAGTCAGTGCCAGATCCATATCTCCAGTTACAGAAAATCCATTTAACTTAATACTATAAACTTCATTGGGGGTCAGCCCATCTGTACTGTAATAGTTGGTACCAATAGCGCTATTCATACCATGCTGTTGCACAGAACCATCACCTGGAATTAATTGCGGATTTCCTATAGAGCCAATATTTTCATCTACCTGAACAGAAAAACT
>JAOUPA010000177.1 GCA_029880105.1 Gammaproteobacteria bacterium | reverse complement strand
CGATTCTTCTACCGCAGCATCGATAAAACCACAGGTATTAACTACCACCAGGTCGGCACCTTCATAACTGGATACAATATCGTAACCTTCGGCGCGAAGTTGTGTGAGAATATGCTCCGAGTCTACCGTGGCTTTGGGGCAGCCCAGGCTGACGAAGCCTACACGGTGGCTAGTTTTGTCTGTTGTAGATGACATGGCGTGATTGTACGTGAAAATGAACATTTTAGCCGATAATGATATTTAGCAGAAACATGAAAGTTAAAAATGATGAGTGACAATGAAGAACGTTTTGCTTCACTGGCAAGAGTTTATGGCAGTGATCAGCTACAAAAATTACATGCTGCCCATGTCTGTGTGGTAGGCATAGGCGGTGTCGGTTCCTGGGTGGTCGAATCGCTGGCACGCAGTGGTATCGGCAGATTAACGCTGATCGATGGCGATGATATCTCACGCAGCAACATGAACCGTCAGTGCCATACGCTGGAATCAACCCTTGGTCAGATGAAAACACAGGTGATGAAACAACGTGTGCTGGATATCAACCCGAACTGTGTGTGCCAGACGCATGAGCAATTCCTTGATGATGGTAATATTTTTGACTTGCTCAAACCAGATAATGAACAGCCTTATGACTGTGTGGTCGATGCCATCGACCCTATTAAATATAAATCATTAATCATCTATTTTTGTAAGCGAAATAAATTGCCGGTGGTAACGACAGGTGGTGCAGGCGGCCTGGTCGACCCGACTCAGGTTGAAGTGAAAGATTTAAGCCGTACCTGGAATGACCCCCTGGCGGCCTCGGTTCGCCTGAATTTGAGGCAGCAATATAACTTCGCCAGAAACCCTAAGCGTAGTTTTGGTGTGCCCTGTGTGTATTCAACAGAGCAGCAGCGTTATCCTGATAAAGATGGCAAGGTCGGTTATAAAAAACCCGGTGTAGCAGGCCTGTCTCTGGACTGCAGTTTCGGTTATGGCTCGGTGGTCGCGGTGACCGCTACTTTCGGTTTTGTTACATCGGCAAGTGTGGTTAACATCATCTTGAAAAAATAATTTTTTGTTTTCTTACTGGACTCAGCCCTGTGTTCTATGGCGGAAATAAATGGTCACAAATAATAGCGCCAGCATGACGATCCAGATAGCGATATAAAGCAAACGTGACTGTTTTGCCCTGTGAGCATCTAGCCAGATTCTGGGTTTGATACCACGAAATAGAAATACCAGCTTGGACGATAAGTTGATACAGACGATATTCACCGCAAGCAGCAGGGCAGCACCGAGCGCATGATTGTATTCGCCGATGCTTAACATCAGGCCGATGGTGACAGCGGGCGGCATTAATGCCACGGCAACCATTACCCCAACGAGTACGCTGGATGTGCCGCTCACCAGCGATAGTGATGCGGCAGCGCCTGAAGCTAATGCGATAGCCGTGCCCGAATAAGCAACGTCGGTACGAGACATGAGTTCCAGGCTGTCAAAATCCCCCGGCCAGATCAGACCTATGCCGATAGAAAAAAATATCGCAATAATGATGCCGGCTAATATCGCTTTCAGTGACTCTATCACCAGTTGTTTTTCACCCAGCGAAGCGCCCAGGGAAAAAGCGATATTGGGCCCCAGCAGGGGTGCGATCACCATGGCGCCGACGATGACAGCGAGGTTATTCTCCAGCAAGCCGATGGCGGCAACGATGGCGGATAATATGACGAGCAGGATGAAATTGTTATTGAGCTGAGCATCTTTTTCGACCTGGACAAGAATCTCTTCCCGGGTATTCATTAATGCAGCGCTTTTTCTTTCCTTCTCTTTTTCTTTTTCCTCTTTAAGTTGTTCCTCACTGAGTGGTTCGGTTTTTATTTCAGCGGGTTTCGGTAGTGCGGTGTCGAGAGGGATGATTAAAACGCGGTAGTTGTCTGCGTTGTGTAGAACCGTTTGCAGGGCATCCAGAACTTTCTGGCGGTTTTCAGGGCTGACCAGAAGCTGGGCAGCGATCCTGCCATCTTCATTTTTTTGAGTGAACCAGAAGTCTTCGACTTGCTGCTGTTTGGCAATGTCGACTATGGTGTCGTGGTGACTGCTATCAGCGATGACTTCGATTATCTTCATGGCTGATAATTATAACTTTTAGTTGCTGTTTTTTTAGAACATAAATTACTGCAAGGTAAAGTCTGCTAAAGGGTACTGTTAAAAATAAAAACGATCAGCATAACAGCTACCGATCCGGCAAGGATGCTAGGAACTTTTAAACAGATGCCGGGTAATTTGGCACAATGCTGTTTATCTTTACAATTGTTACAAACGCTCATTCAATACTCCGCAATAAGTGGTACGTTCCTGTTAATCGGGCGTTAAGCCTTGATAATCAGGGTCTTCTACTGCTTCCGTAATAGGTTATTAATATATCAACTCATCCGCGTTGATACACGCATTACCTGCTTTAATAAACGGGTAATACATGGGGTAACCGTTATGATTACGCCCAAAATAATAACTAATCTAATAATATATCATTTATTAGCTCAGTTGATTATAGAAGAAATTTCTATCTACACAGCGATTTTTTTCAAATAGATAATATATCTCATAATCATGCACTAATGTATTTGAATGCCTGAGTCAGGTTATTGACCCATATCAATATTATGCCTGATTAATATCATTGTTAATTTATCTCTGTCTGCAAAAATAAAAAAGGCGATGATTGCTCATCGCCTTTCAAATTCACTCCAGCCTCCCAGGCTTATATTTATATCCTAAATAATCAGTGAATCTTAACTTATGTGTCGTGCTACGGCGTTTAAATTAATCCCAGCTCAGTGCGCCGCCGGTCTGATACTCGGTAACACGGGTTTCAAAAAAGTTTTTCTCTTTTTTAAGGTCAAGTACTTCAGACATCCACGGGAACGGGTTGCTGGCACCCTGATACTGTTCTGGCAGACCGATCTGTGAACAGCGTCGGTTGGCGATGAACTGTAGATACTCTTCGAACATCGGTGCGTTTAAGCCCAGGATGCCACGTGGCATGGTATCACGGGCGTATTGGGTTTCGATGTCGACTGCTTCACGGATCAAGGCTACCATCTCCTGCTGGAATTCGGTGCTCCATAGATGTGGATTTTCGATCTTGATCTGATTGATCACATCGATGCCAAAATTCATGTGCATGGATTCATCGCGCAGGATGTACTGGAACTGTTCGGCGACGCCGGTCATCTTGTTGCGGCGGCCCATGGACAGGATCTGGGTGAAACCGACATAGAAGAAAATACCTTCGAAAACGACATAAAAGGCGATCAGTTCACGCAGTAGTTTCTGATCGTTCTCTGGAGTACCGGTATGGAAGTTAGGGTCGGCCAGGTGCTGGGTGAATGGCAGCGCCCATTCGGCTTTACGTGCCACCGCTGGCAGTTCACGGTACATGTTAAATATCTCACCCTCATCAAGGCCCAGCGATTCGACGCAGTATTGGTAGGCGTGAGTGTGCACCGCTTCTTCGAAAGACTGGCGCAGCAGATACTGGCGGCATTCCGGGTTAGTGATGTGGCGGTAGACGGCCAGTACCAGGTTGTTGGCTACCAGTGAATCTGCACTGGAGAAGAAACCGAGGTTGCGTTTGATGACGGTACGCTCATCTTCAGTCAGACCATTCGGGTCGCGCCATAAGGCGAGGTCGGCGGTCATGTTGATTTCCTGCGGCATCCAGTGGTTGGCACAGCCATCTAAATATTTCTGCCATGCCCAGTCATATTTAAATGGCACCAGCTGGTTGAGATCGGCTCGACAGTTGATGATCTTTTTGTCATCGACCTGGATACGTGACGCACCCATTTCGATTTCTTCCAGGCCGGTGCCCGTTAGATCGGAATCTGAATGGGTTTGCGTGGTATCGTCAAGAATAGGATTCACCTGTGGCGCTGCGCCAGCGGTTGCCATCAGTCGTTCATTGGAAACGATGCCATCACCAGCATGCGGCGTCTGAGCCATATCTGCAGGTGCATTATTTTCGGTTGAAACCGGTTCGGCAGCAATTTGAGGTTTAGCAGGCTGGGTGCTTTCTAATGTTTGCTGGTTTACGATTTTTTT
>JAOUPA010000176.1 GCA_029880105.1 Gammaproteobacteria bacterium | reverse complement strand
ACCGATGGCGCCGCTATCGGCCATGACCGCGCGGAACTTCAGGTTGAAGCGGTTGAAGATATTGCTGTAGGTCTGGTACATGACATCGTAGGTCTCCTGTAGCGAGGCCTGGTCGAGGTGGAAAGAGTAGGCGTCTTTCATAATGAATTCGCGTGAACGCATAACGCCGAAACGGGGGCGAACCTCGTCGCGGAACTTGGTCTGGATCTGGTAGTAATTAACAGGCAGCTGTTTGTAACTGTTGAGCTCGCGCTTGGCCAGGTCGGTGATAATTTCCTCGTGCGTTGGGCCAAAGCAGAAGTCACGGTTGTGGCGATCGTGGAAGCGCAGCAGCTCGGGGCCATACTGCTCCCATCGGCCGGATTCCTGCCAGAGCTCGGCGGGTTGCACCGTTGGCATCAGCACCTCGAGCGCACCACTCTTATCCATTTCCTCGCGTACGATTTTTTCCACCTTGTGCAGTACCCGCACCCCCAGTGGTAACCAGCTGTACAGGCCTGAGGCCAGTCGGCGAATCAGGCCGGCGCGTAGCATCAATTGATGGCTGCTAATCTCGGCATCGGCCGGGGTCTCTTTTACGGTATTGATGGGAAATTTTGATAAGTACATGGAAATCGTTGGCTCAACTTGTTATCGTGTGTTCGCATTTTACGAGGGCGGCGGGTTTGAGTACAGTCAGTATTGGTGGTTTGTTTCAATTGAACGGATGCCTTTGGTCTCAGTGATGCGCCTGCCACTTTTTTTATGCTGTTTGATGTTGGCTATGCCGGGCGGGGTACGGGCAGAATCCACAGTTCAACTGGAAGGCCTTGTGCAACAGGCGCGGGTCGTTGAGCTGGGCCGGCATCCAACTTGGCTGGCGCTGCTGCATTACAAGCAGGCTGCCTTCTGGGGTTCGGTTCGCAGCCAGGTCGATGACGATGCCTTCTTTTTTTCCGAGCAGGGTAGAACCGGGCCGCAGGCAGAACTTGAGGCCACGCTAAAGGCGATGCTTCTGCCCGCTGGCAAAGGACATGCACAGTGCCTGTTTCCTGCGCGCTGGCACTGGCTCAGGCAACAGCTATCGTTGCCATCGAACTATGATGTGGCCTGTCCCAAGCTTGAGGCCTGGATGAACTGGGTTGGCACTGATGGCCTGTCACTGATTTTTCCTTCCATGTTCCTGGGTAATCCCGGTTCGAGTTTTGGCCATACCTTTTTGCGTTTCGATGGCGGTGACTCGGTGATGCTGTCGCAGGCATTGAATTATGCGGCCAGGAATGATCCCGAGGACGGCATGGTCGCCTATGTCTATAACGGTGTCTTTGGCGGTTACACCGGCATCTTCCAGGTTCGCAGTTATTTTGAAACCGTGCAGGTATATAGCGATATTGAAAACCGGGATATCTGGGAATACCAGCTGGATTTTTCAGCTGAAGAAATTCGCCAGCTGGCACGTCATGTCTGGGAAGTTACCGATATCGATTTTGATTATTTTTTCTTTCGCGAAAACTGTTCCTATCGCCTGCTGGCCCTGCTCGATGCAGTGAAGGCCGATGCCAGTTTAACTGCGGGCAATGCCTTTTCGATGTATGCAATCCCGGTCGATACCGTGCGTGCGCTGGATGAAAAAGGCTGGGTGCTAAAGAAAAGCTATCGGCCATCGCTGGCCAGCCAGCTGCGTACCGGCCTGGACCAGTTAACCAGTCAACAAAGAAACCTGGTCATGCAACTGGCTGAAGGCGAGCTGATGGTAGAACAGCTCGATGACCAGCCACTGACACCAGCACAGAAAATTGATGTGCTGGAACAGGCCTATACCCTGTTGCAGTTCAGGGGGCAGGCAGATCTTGAGCAGGCGAGCAGCATTCTGCTTGCGCGCAGTCGCCTGCCAGCCAGACAAGAGGCTGTCACGCTGGCCCAGCCTAAACCACCCGAGGCCGGCCATGCCTCGGCGAGACTGGCCTACGGTGTTGGCCGTGAGCGTGTACTGCAAACCGATAAGGCGTTTGTTGATCTACAGCTGCGCCCTGCCTTTCATGATTTAGTCGATGCACCACTGGGTTATACCAGAGGTTCAGAGATCAATGTAATGGATGCGCAGCTTCGCTGGTTGCCCGAGGAAGATCGTGTGCGGCTCGAAAGCCTGCGTTTCTTTAATATTGTTTCACTGTCACCGGTGAGTGACTGGTACGCGCCACTGTCGTGGCAACTGGATGTGCGCCTGCAAAGGCAGCAGTTAACGCCAATTGATTCAGATATGGCCTTTCTCGTTCGCGGTGGCGGCGGTTACAGCCTGGACCTGGCTGGAATGACACTGTTTGCTATGGCGATGATCGAGGCGGATGCGAGCGATCATTATATAGATGGTTATAGCCTGCTTGCCGGTGGCCAGCTGGGCGCGTTGTTAAATTTAGCTGTCGGACAGATACTGTTACAGGCAGAAAATGTGAGTGCGACCTCGGGGCTTGAAATTGATAAAGAAAATTATAGTGTTGAGCTGCAGTTCAATCTGGCCAAAGATCTGGGTTTGAGGCTTGGCTACAAAAAAAATAGCTATGAAATCCTGAATCAAAAAAATAGTGATGAGGCGTGGGCGATCAAACTACACCACTATTTTTAGTGAGTAACTTTTAATATTGGTAGGGCTAAAAAGTCCCGCCATCCCAGCCCCACATGTGTCGCTGTGGGCTGCTAAATTCGATGTAGATGCGAGCGGGCGAGATGCCCAGTATATTCTGAATGAAGCCACACAGATGGGTGGAGTAGTCACTGGTTTTTGATTCATCGAGCCCCAGGCTTTTCAGCTTGAGATGCGCGGCGGGCTCATCGCTGCCGGCAAACACCAGTGGTGTCTTGTCGTTAACCGTGACCATGACGTAGCTCTCTGGCTTGCCGAGCATCACAGCAATAACACGGGAGGCATCCTTGGCGAGTGCAGTGCTATCCTCGATACTGAGATTGGTGGTGATCTGTAACAGTGGCATGATTTTGTTCCTGGTGTTTATTGGCAGTATTTGGCAATGTTGTCTTTAATTTTGTTGATGCGCTGGTTACGCGCCTCTGCGCTCAGCGCTTTGACGTTGCCGCTAGCATCTTTCTCGTGGATCTCCTTGTTACTGGTTGCGGTATGCAGGCGCTTCCGCTCATTGGCGCAGTATTCAGTACGCTCTTTTGTCGCCTTTTCCTGGTCGCCGTCGTCTTTCAGTTCGGCCTCCTTTTTATCCCCTTCTTTGTTATTCGTTTCTTCTGTAGTCTCTTTTATTGGAAGTGTTGGCGGAATATCCAGCTTCATTCTCTCGGCCTCGGCATCATCCGGACGCTGGCTACCGTAGTGTACGTTGCCCTGCTGATCTGTCCACTTATAAACACCTGCATTTACTACAGTGGGGAAAAGTGCCAGCGTCAGGATTAAGCTGCTTAGTAGTCTAAAGGCGACGCCATTTTTGCCTACAGAGGTAATTCCAATAGAATTTTTCATGGTTTTCTACTCCATTTGAATGTTACTATAAGTAAAACTTATTATGACCTTTGGGTGATATTACCGGATTATGGCAGATCGTAGACTAAAAATATTCCATACCGTTGCTCGTTTGCTGAACTTTACCAAAGCCGCTGAGGAGTTGCATATGACGCAACCTGCGGTGACCTTCCAGATTCGCCAGCTCGAGGAGCAGTTTAACACCCGCCTGTTCGACCGTACCCATAATAAGGTATCTCTTACCGATGTTGGGCACCAGGTCTTTGAGTATGCCGACCGTATTCTTAAGCTCTATGAGGACATGACCCGGAGTATCACTGATTTGACCGGTGACGTCAGTGGTGGTGTGGCGCTGGGTGCGAGCACGACCATTGCCGAATATATGCTGCCTTTGATGATTGGTGAGTTCAAGGCGAAATATCCGGATGTCATGATCAGCCTGAAGGAATCCAATACTGAAGACATTGTTTCCATGGTGGAGAATAATGTTATCGATATCGGCATTGTTGAAGGTTACGTCAATAACAAGAACCTGGTTGTGGAGGAGTGTCGCATGGATCAGCTGGTGGTGATTATGCCGAATAATCATCCGCTGGCAGATAAAGACGAGTTACACGTCAAGGAAATTGTCGCGCACCCGTTCATTGGC
>JAOUPA010000175.1 GCA_029880105.1 Gammaproteobacteria bacterium | reverse complement strand
ATCCAGCAACTTTACCACCGGCCAGATTTACGAGCGCGTCATCCGTAAGGAACGCCGTGGCGAATATCTCGGTGGCACCGTGCAGGTGATTCCACACATTACCGATGAAATGAAGTCATCGATTCGTCGCGGTGCCGAGGGTGCTGATGTGGCGATGGTAGAAATCGGCGGTACTGTTGGTGATATCGAGTCGCTGCCGTTCATGGAGTCGATTCGCCAGATGGGTGTTGAACTGGGCAGGGATAATGCGCTATTCGTACACCTGACCTTGGTGCCCTATATTCCTACCGCGGGTGAAGTAAAGACCAAGCCAACCCAGCACTCGGTGAAAGAGCTTCGTTCGATTGGTATTCAGCCCGACTTGCTGCTGTGTCGCTCAGAGAAAATTATCCCTGAAGAAGAACGTAAAAAAATTGCGCTGTTCACCAATGTTGAATTGAAAGCAGTAATCTCCGCCTGTGACATGGATAACATTTATAAGATTCCACTCTGGCTGCACCAGCAGGGTGTGGATGATTTCATAGTCAACAGGTTAAAGCTGAATGCAAAACCGGCAGACCTGTCTGAATGGGAGCGTGTTGTTGATGATATGCAGCACCCCGAGCATGAAGTACTCGTTGGCATGGTCGGCAAGTACGTTGACCTGACCGAGTCATATAAATCGCTGAACGAAGCGCTATCGCATGCAGGTGCCAAGAACAAGGCACGGGTGAGTATTCGATATATCGATTCATCCTCGCTGGAAAATGGCGATTACAGTGCGCTCGAAGGGCTGGATGCGATCCTGGTGCCCGGTGGTTTCGGTGATCGTGGTATCGAGGGCAAGATTGCCGCGGTTCAGTATGCGCGTGAAAACAAGATTCCCTACCTGGGCATTTGCCTGGGTATGCAACTGGCGGTGATTGAATTTGCCCGTCACGTTGCCGGTTTAACCGATGCCCACAGCAGTGAATTTAGCGACGACACCAAGCACCCGGTGATTGCATTGATTACCGAGTGGCAGGCTGCCGATGGTAGTATCGAAAAACGCGGTGCAGATTCCGATATGGGCGGCACCATGCGCCTGGGTGGTCAGCGTTGTAAGCTGGTTGAAGGCACCCTGGCTAGTCATGTTTATGGTAGCGATAATGTTGTTGAGCGTCACCGTCATCGCTATGAATTTAACAACTCGTATCGTGATGAGTTACAGAAGGCCGGTTTGATTATTAGCGGTAAGTCCAGCGATGGTAACCTGGTCGAAATGATTGAGCTGAAGGATCACCCCTGGTTCCTGGCCTGTCAGTTCCATCCTGAATTCACCTCAACACCCCGTGATGGCCACCCGCTGTTTGCCGATTACGTGCGTGCGGCGCTGGAATATCACCACAGCAAAAATAAAGAAACCGAGGCCGTGGTTTAATGAAACTCTGTGATTTTGAAGTTGGGCTGGATCAGCCCCTGTTTTTGATCGCAGGTCCCTGTGTCATCGAGAGCGAAGCCATGGCAATGGAGACATCAGGCAGGCTAAAGGAAATTGCTGGACGCCTTGGTATCAATTTCATTTATAAATCTTCTTACGATAAGGCCAATCGTTCATCGGGTGACAGTTTCCGTGGTCCTGGTATTGAAGAGGGTCTTCGTATACTGCAAAAAGTAAAAGCCGAAATTGGTGTGCCAGTACTTACCGATGTGCATGAAAATACACCGATTGATGAAGTCGCTGATGTCGTTGATGTCCTGCAGACGCCGGCGTTTCTCTGTCGCCAGACCGACTTTATTTTGCGCGTGGCCAATTCTGGTAAGGCGGTTAACATCAAAAAGGGGCAGTTCCTTGCACCGTGGGATATGAAACACGTTGTTGATAAGGCACGTTCAACCGGTAATCAGCAGATTATGGTGTGCGAGCGTGGTGCTTCATTTGGTTATAATAACTTGGTTTCGGATATGCGCTCACTGGCGGTAATGCGTGAAACCGGTTGCCCCGTGGTGTTCGATGCAACCCATTCTGTGCAACTCCCCGGCGGTCAGGGAACGTCATCCGGTGGTCAACGTGAACATGTGCCAGTACTGGCAAGGGCAGCAGTCGCGGCCGGTGTGTCCGGTGTATTTATGGAGACGCATCCGAATCCTGCACAGGCATTGAGTGATGGCCCGAATGCGTGGCCACTCGATAAAATGGAGTCTCTGCTCGGTACCATGATCGAGCTGGATCGAATTGTAAAGGCCAGGCCATTTGAAGAGCTGGCGCTTTAAGATAGTGTTCAGGTAATCACAAACAACAATTAATAATCGATTTTTTAATACAGGAAAATCATGACAGACATAGTTAATGTAAAAGCCCGTGAAATTCTAGATTCACGCGGTAACCCAACCGTTGAAGCCGATGTTTATCTTGCCAGTGGTGTGCGTGGCCGTGCTGCTGTACCTTCAGGTGCATCGACCGGTGCTCGTGAAGCGCTTGAACTACGCGACGGTGACAAGTCCCGCTACTTGGGTAAAGGTGTAACCAAGGCTGTAGCGAATGTAAATACAGAAATTCGTAGCGCCTTGCTGGGTATGAATGCTGCTGACCAGAATGGCATCGATAAAAAGATGATCGAGCTTGATGGCACGTCGACCAAAGAGCGCCTCGGTGCAAATGCATTGCTCGCAGTTTCACTGGCAACTGCGCATGCCAATGCGATTGCAAAAAAAGAACCACTTTATGTCTCCCTGGGTTCTGGCGAGTACACTATGCCGGTACCAATGATGAATATCATCAATGGTGGTGAACATGCTGATAACAGTGTTGACCTGCAGGAGTTCATGATCCTGCCTGTGGGTGCGCCATCATTTAGAGAGGCACTGCGTTATGGTGCTGAAGTCTTCCATGTGCTGAAAACAGTGCTGCATGCCAAAGGCATGAATACCGCTGTTGGTGACGAAGGTGGTTTTGCGCCTGACCTGTCATCAAATGAAGAAGCGATTGAAGTCATCCTTGAGGCGATTACACGCGCTGGTTTTGTACCGGGTAAAGATATTTACCTGGGCCTGGATGCAGCCAGTTCCGAATTTTATAATAACGGTATTTATACTTTGGGTTCTGAAGGCAAGACATTTAATGCGCACGAATTCAGTGACTACCTGTTTGGCTGGGTCGACCAGTATCCGATTATTACCATTGAAGACGGCCTTGCTGAAGATGACTGGGAAGGCTGGGCCTATTTAACCGAGAAACTGGGTAACAGGGTGCAGCTTGTTGGTGACGATCTGTTTGTAACCAATACAGAAATTTTCAAACAGGGTATCGAGAAGAAGATCGCCAATTCGATCCTGATTAAGTTAAACCAGATTGGTACCCTGAGTGAAACGCTGGATGCTATTCACATGGCGCATCTTTCTGACTATACCGCCGTTATCTCACATCGCTCCGGTGAAACCGAAGACAGTACGATTGCAGACCTGAGTGTGGCTACCCAGGCGGGGCAGATCAAGACCGGTTCACTGTCACGTTCTGACCGTATCGCCAAGTACAACCAGTTACTACGCATCGAAGAAGAGCTCGGTGATGGCGCAGTCTACGCTGGAAAAAATGCATTTAGACACCTGAAATAAATGGATCGCGACTGACGGGATATCGTGAAAAAAATCATTGTCCTTCTACTTGTGTTGTTAGTGATGTTGCAATACAAAATCTGGTTGGGCGATGGTGGTATCCCTGAGATCTTACAGCTGGAGGATGAGGTTGAAACCGTCCAGCTGCAGGTCGACAAACTCAAGGAGCGTAACCAGGCGCTCAATGCTGAAGTCCAGGATTTAAAAACGGGTATGGATGCGATTGAAGAGCGTGCCCGTAGTGAGCTGGGTATGATTGGCAAGGATGAGGTCTATTACCAGGTAATCTCGGAGTTGCCCCTTAATACCCAGGCACCCAGCCCGGGCAGGTCAGATAAACCATGAGCAAATCAGCGACCACGCCTGTTATCTGGGCGGTAATTCCTGCAGCTGGCATCGGCAAGCGTATGCAGTCAGAAATTCCCAAACAATACCTGCCACTGGCAGGTTCCACTGTTATAGAAAATACGATCACACGCCTGTTAAGCTCCGACAAGGTCACTGGACTGGCTATTGCGCTACGTCAGGATGACCAGTACTGGCCA